>NZ_BAABLF010000014.1:0-193963 GCF_039544205.1 Ferrimonas gelatinilytica
GATGGTAGTGTGGGAGTTCCCATGTGAGAGTAGGTCATCGCCAGACGCTTATTTAAGAAAACCCAGCCATGCTGGGTTTTTCTATAGTGTTCTGCTGATATAGCTCAGTTGGTAGAGCGCACCCTTGGTAAGGGTGAGGTCCCCAGTTCGACTCTGGGTATTAGCACCATCTTCGAAAACCCAGCCTAACGGCTGGGTTTTTTCGTTTTATCCTCTCTTGTATCCAGCAGGCCAGTTGCTGACTGCCCCGTCTCTCCCTCTCTCCCTCTCTCCATCTCTCAATCGCCCTGCAGCAAAAGAGCGTCTATTTCGACAATGGTGTGAGCTTGCTTGGCTACACTTTGCTTCCAACTGGCTGTTGAACTGAATTTTTGGAGGGGTGACCTTGCCTGTCTCGTCCGGATCCGAATTGGGGAGTCTTGGCTTCACTGAGCAGGATCTCACCTCTGAGGATGCATTTTGGCTTGGTGATATCCTGGTTGATCGGCGGGACTCCTCGGTTCATCACGCTGAGCAGCGGATCCCCCTATCTGACAGAGCACTCTCTTTGCTTCTGGTGTTGGTTCGTAACCAGGGAATCGCGGTGGAGCGAGAGCGCCTGATGCAGATGTGCAGCGACGCGACCCCGATCTCCAACAGGACACTGACTCAGCTTGTTGCTGAACTGCGTTCGGCGCTTCATGACGACAGTCATCACCCCCGTTATATCGAAACCTGTCCGCGACGCGGCTATCGCCTACTTGAAGAGGTGGTGATCCGCCCTGCTGTATTGTTGCCTGTCCAGGAGTGGCAGGGTGTCGTGATGCAACTTCGCTCCAGCCGGATAATCCGCGTCAGTGCAGGTTTCTTTATTGTGGCATGGCTGCTGTTGCAGGTGGTGGCGGTGCTGTTTCCCATGTTGGAATTGCCGGATATCGCCTACAAGGTGGTGGTGCTGTCGCTGACCGTTTTGCTCCCCACGATTCTCTACACGACCTGGATCCGGGAGATCCGAATCCGGCGCCGGAATCTGCAGCACAATGCGGGAGAGCATACCCGTTATCGGCGGCAGCTAGGGCTGGAGGCGTTGGTGATCCTGACCCTGACCTCCCTGGCCTTCCTGCTTGGTGGGCATGTGTTGTCCAAGCTTGATGCGGAGCCCCAGCCCATGGTGAGCGCTCCGGTTATCGACCCCAGTACCGTTGCGGTTCTGCCCTTTGTGTCCCGCGTTGATGACCGGGTTCCGAGCTACTTCGTCGGGGGGGTTCAGGAGGAGCTGATAACAACGCTGTCGGCGGCGGACAGCCTGAGGGTTGCCTCCATGCGCGCGACCCGAGGTATCGCCTCGGCGCTCTCTCTGGTGCAGTTACGAGACCGGCTGAGGGTGCAGTACGTTATCGAAGGCGGGGTGAGCCGTATCGATGAGGAACTGGTGGTGGTCGTGCACATTAGCGATACCGAGAACGGTTACCGGGTATGGCAGCAGGAGTTTCGCGGTGATGATAAGCGCCTGCTGGTGCTGTCCAGTCAGATTGCCCGCCAGATCTGGTTAGCCATGGGATTGCTGTTACCGGAGTTGCACCTGGAGGGCGAGGGGCCTCTGTTTACTGAGGATGTTGTTGCTTATGACAACTACCTGTTGGCCAAAGACCTGCTCAGGGACAGGCCCACGGAATCGCGATTGCTTAAAGCGGAGGAGTTATTGCTCAGGGCGCTGGGTCGGGATCCTGAGTTTGCCTCCGCATCCGTTGCCCTCTGTGGGGCTTATCTACAGCTTTTCATTAAAACGAAAGCAAAAGAGCAGTTCACTTCCGCCCAGCGGGCCTGTGAGCATGCCCGTACTTTCGAACTGACCCAGGTGGACGCCCTGTCGACCCTGGCGAATCTTTATCGTTTGTCCGGCCAGGAGTTGCAAGCCCGGGAGCTCTATCAGCAGGCGCTGTCACTGGATGATGCGCATGTTGATGCCCTGACCGGATTGGCGGCGCTGGCGTTTCGCTCCGGGGATCTTATCGAGGCGGATCGTCTCTACCAGCAAGCGTTGGCAGCGGAACCGGGGTATTGGCGCAACTACCACTATTACGGCGAGTTTCTCTTTTTGTCCGGGCAATATGAGCGCGCTATCCCCCAGTTTCGTCGCGTCGTCTTACTGCAACCCGATTACGGCCCGGGCTACAACAACCTGGGCAGCGCCACCTATCTGACCGGTCACTTCGATGAGGCGATCGAGGCCTGGCGCCAGGCCCTGGAGGTGGCGCCGACCGCGTCAACCTACTCGAATCTGGGCAGCGTGTATTTCTTCAGCCGGCTTTTTAAGGAAGCGGTGGCCATGTACGACATGGCATTGGCGATGCGCCCCGAGGACTTCATCTATCACGCTAACCGCGCGGATGCCCTGAAATATATACCCGGTGAAAAGGCGACCAGTGAGGCGGGGTACAAGGCAGCGCTGAAGTTGGCACTGAATCACGAGAAAATTAACAGCGGTGATGTGACGCTGCTGGCCCAGCTGGGACGTTATTACGCCGAGTTAAACCGATGTCCTGAGTCGAAAAGTTACCAGTCCCGGGTGTTGTCGGCGCCCTCCGACGATCCCTACCTTTACTATGACCTGGCGCTGGCGCAGATCCGTTGCGGCAGCCAGCAGGAGGTTGTGCAGTCACTCCGGCGCGCCTTGGTGCTCGGATATCCATCGACCCTTCTTGATAGGGATCATCAGTTTGAGCCCTATCGCGATCATCTTACTGAGATACACACTGCTCTATAACCCGAGGAGATACACCATGGTTCGTTCCACACTCTTTTCCTGTCTGCTGCTGAGCTTGGCAACGTTCACCGCACAGGCCGGGGACAAAACGCTTTACCTTCATTACTCCGCTGAAGGCCCAGGGGGATGTACCCTGACAATCAACCGGATCGATGATGGCGGCACCGATGAGGGATCCGGCTGCAGCGAAGATAATAAATCACTGTGCGAGAGCGATCCTAAGGCCAACGCCTGTGTCTGTGGCAAGAAGGATAACAAGGTCAAATGGAAGGTGAGTAAGGAGAGTGTTATTCCGGATGGGGTCAACTTCACCGTGACGTTTACCGCGCCGAAGGATGCGAGGGGACAAGCTTTCTCCCCCTTCAAAAACGAGAACCAGTGCGGCGCCACCATCATCTTTGGTAAAGAGGGTCAAAACTGTGCCTTGGGGGATTTTGCCTTATTCGACAGCCTTGCCTTCGAGTACGAGGTTATTGCAGCCAACGGTATCGAGCCTGGTCAGCCCGATGCGATCCACTGTGTTGCGGACCCCAGGATTGTGATCGAGCACTGAGGCGGCCTAGCATCCCCTATCAGGGGGTGCACCCCCCGAGGTTGGGATCCATGGCATCAATCCAGCGGTTGATAAGATCAACCGCTTTTTCATGGACCAGAGCCCGACCAATGGGGGGCATGCGGTCTTTAGCCTCAAGGTGGCTCATGCGGTAGGGAAGGATGGAGGCGCCGCTGTGGCCCGGGACAATGTCGTAGTCCAGCCCGGCGGCTCCGCCATCGTAGCCTGGGGGCTGTTTACAGATGCCGTAGCTGAACTGAGTATGGTCCTGGAAGAAGCCCAGCCGTAACCCCGATATGCTGGCAAACCCTTCGGCGCGGTGGCAGTGGGCGCAGTTGATGTCCAGGTATCCCTTAGCCCGAGCTGTCAGGCTCGCGGCTTCATCCTCCAGAGCCGCAGCGGTCGGGATCGCCTCTGGCAGGCGATCCAGCCAGCCATCGCCCAGCCAGCTTTCCAACTGTGCTTGTCCTGTGGCATCGGACCGATTCAGCAGGTGGGCCTTGAGGCCGATGGGACTTATCCGGGTGACACCCGCCTCATTGAGTTGATGGCACAGCTTGCATTGAGGCTGGGAGGGAACCTCGTAGGTGAAAGTTAGGGTTTGGTCCCGGTGGGTCATCTGGTGGTCGACACGGGCACCGGCGAGCGCCAGGCGTGCTTCTTCACCCTCCCAAAGATAGGGGAGGGCAACCCATCCGTTTTCCCGGTGGATCAGCAGCCGGGTCTCGATCAGGCGTTCGTTGTGGGCGCCTGACAAGGCGCTGTCCTGAGGCAGGGCGAAGGTCTTGACCAACACCGACCCCACCGGGAAGCTGAAGGCTTCTTGCTCTTCGTAGTTGACCTGACTCCCCGGGGGAAGGAAGAGAAAACGGTATTTACTGGCGTAATCGGAAAACAGTGCCGTCGTGAGCAGGTAGAGGCGACCGTTGGTGTTGGGATCGCGGGTTGGCTGGGCAGGGTCCACAAAGAGCCCGTATTGGCTCAGCCGTTCGCAGTTTTCCGTTTGCAGGGCGGTCCAGTTCACTTCGCTGGTCGTGGCCTCACAGGCGGACGCCGGAGGGGGCTCAGGAGGTGGAGAGGGCGGTAGGATTGGGACATTGGCCTGTTCGTTACTACCGCCACAGCCGGACAGTATCAGGACAAGAAGCAGGCTCTTAAGTTTGAGAGAGGTTCGCATCGGCCCTCCTTAATAAAGGCCGGGCTGGCAGATGCCAGCCCGGTAGAGGGGTTACTGAGAGCAGGCTGCCGATGGCAATCGCTTGATCCACTCGTTGATCAAGGCCACCCCGGCATCGTGGGACAGTGCCCGACCGATCTCCGGCATCATGTCACCTGCCTCGGTGCTCGCCATGCGGAAGTGCATGATTGAGGCTTCCGGATCCCCAGGGACGATGTCGTGGCTCAGGCTGCCGCCGCCGTAGGCAATGGGCGCCTTACAGGTGCCGTGTGCTTGCTCGTTGCCGGCGTAGGGGCGCCAGTACTCCAGCTTGAGGCCGGTGTTTGAGGCGTTACCCTCCGGACGGTGACAGTGGGCACAGTTGATGTCGAGATAGCCTTTGGCCAAGCTCATCACCTCGGCATCGGTAGCTTCGCTCAATACACCCATCTCATCGGCACCGAACTCACCCAGCAAGCCAAAGTTCGGGGCAGTGTTGATGGCGGCAACGTCCGTCGGCAGACCGGTCAGCAAGCCGTTATCTGCCCAGTGCTGCAACTGGTTGGCAGTACCGCTGGCGTAGGCGTAATCGCTGTTGAGGAAGCGGGCTTTCGGGCCAATGGGGGCAAAGCGGGCCACCCCTTCGCTGTCGGTCAGCTGGTGGCACTGCTTACACTGGTTAACGTTCGGTACGCTGTAGTCGAAGGTCAGGGCTTCACCTTGATGCATCAAGGATTGCTCAAACACCGAGCCGGGCTTGGTCAGCTTGGCTTCGCTCTTATCGGCGCTCCAGACGTACGGCAGAGCGGTCCAGCCGTTTTGGCGGTGAATAAGCAGTCGGGTTTCGAGCAGCTCTTCCCCTTCGGTGCCCGGCATGGCGCTGTCTTCGGGCATGGCAAAGGTTTTTACCAGTACGGTACCGACAGGGAAGTCGAAAGTCTCATCGGCGTTGTACTGCGCGGCTTGACCATCCGGCAGGAAAGCAAAGCGGTACTTGCTGCTGTAATCGGTAAACAGCGCGCTGGTGAGATCGTACGGGACGCCACCACTGTTGGGGTTCTGGGTCGGATCCAGCGCATCGGCAAACAGGTTGTAGTCCGCCAGAGTGGGGCAGTTCGCACCCAACAGGGCGTCCAGGTTGACGCTGTTGCCAGAGGCGACACACAGGGACTGATCGCCATCGCCGATGATGCTGGCTTCGCCATCGCCGATCTCGCCGGAGTCGCCAACGGTGTTGCCACCATCACAGCCCTCAACGTCATCGTCGATACCACAACCAAAGACCTGATCACCAAAGGTGACAGTGTGGACGGGCAGGCTGATCTGGCTACAGTTCATCAGAGTGCCTTCGCCGTTATCGAGCAGCACATCCGGCGTGCCCAGATCGGCGGCGGAGTGGTTGCCGGCATAGAGTTGACCAATGGTCACGTCGCCATTGTCGATGGCACACAAATTGTCGCTGCCATCGGCGGCAAACGGCGGCTCTTTGAAGTCGACGCCGGCGTAAGGCATGCCTTCACCACCATTGTCGAAGAACAGACCACTGTTGGCGATCGCCTCACCCAGACCATCATAGAGGATGGCGGGGAATACCCCGTGCAGGCCCTGATAGGCTGCGATGATATCGGGGATCAGTTTGCCATTGGGTGCGCTGCCACTGTCGCTGATCTGGTTACCGTGGATATGGATATTTCGCGGCACGGCGCGCCAGCCGTCGTCGATGATCCCGCCTGGCAGGGCGTAGTTCATGACGAACGCGCCTTCGATGTCCTGCTCGGCAATAAAGAAACTGGTGGCGGTGATGGACAGGGTGTCGTGATCTTCAATGACGTTGTCGAAGATCTCCACATCACGGGTGGAGAGGATGATCACCCCGGTGCCAGGTGGCACGATGTGTACCCCGGCGGGGTTGGAACTGGCGTTGGCAAAGTTGGGCGTGTTGTTCCCGTGTACGTGGTTGTTGAAGATCCGCACGCTACGGCCGTAGTAGCCGTTCCCGATGGGCAGATCAAAGACCAATATCCCGCCGGTGTTGCCCACTGCTTCGTTATCGTACACGTCGGCATACTGGGAGTTTTCGATCTCAATACCGGCGACGTTCTCTTTGGCGACGTTACGACGTACCACGATGTACTTGGATTGGCCAACGTAGATCCCCGCGTCCGCCGAGCCGCGCACATAGGTGTCTTCAATCAGGATATTTTCACATTCCACCGGGTACAGGCCGTACGCCCCGTTGTCGGCATTGAGTTCGCCGTCCCAGATGGTCGACAGGCGACGCAGGATGATGCCGTTGGTGTTTTTCAGCTTGATGCCGTTGTTGGCGGCTTCATTGACCTGCAGATCCTGGATGGTGATATTCATGGCGTTCTGCACAAAGATCCCATCTCCCCCCGCCGACTCGGAGAAGTCGAGGATGGTCTTGTCCTGACCGTGGCCCATGATGGTGACGTTCTTGGCAAAGACGCCATCTCCATCGGCATCGCCGTCAAACAGCAGAGTCCGGTCCGGTTTAAAGGTGCCTTCGGGCAAGACAATCACATCGTTGCTTTGCGCGTTAATGAAGGCTTCCAGGATGTTTTCGGCGATATTACCTTCGGCGCTGATCATGATGGCGCCCTCCGGGAAGGTCGGGCCTGTGGGCGCTGTCGGTTCGGTCGGGGGTGGGGTGATCACGAGCGCGGTATCGTCATCGCTGCCGCAACCGCTGACTCCCAATGCGCACAACAGCGCCACAGACGCCGCCAACTTGTGTTTTTGGAACATAGGTTTCTCCCTGAATGCGACCCCAACGGCAACCTTGCCCCGGGGGTTGGTTATGGTTTAAGCGCTAACCTCGGATAATCAGATGCAAAGGTCAATCGGCAATTTGGGTGGGTTGATGCAGTTATGAAGCTGATGTAAATCACAAATTGATGCGAAGGGGAGAGTAAATCGCCAACACCTTACCGGAATAAAAACTGTGATCTATGTCCTCTTTGTGGCGAAATAGGGGGACAGTTTTGTTGACCAGTGGCAGTATCTTCTGCTGAACCAGATCCAACCGATAATGACGGAATATAATAAAATGAGCGCTCAAGCCGATTCTGGACGCATGTCCAAAATTTTGGATGGGATAGAAAGAGCAGGTAATAAACTGCCGGACCCCGCCATCCTCTTCCTCAGCCTGATGATCGTGGTTTGGGGCCTGTCTGCGATCTTCTCCACCATGACCTTCGATGCGGTAGATCCCCGCACCGGCGAAGCGGTGGTGATCAAAAACCTGCTGACCCCGGAAGCATTGACCCAGTTCCTGACCAGTATGGTGAAGACCTTCACCGGTTTTGCCCCGCTGGGCGTGGTGCTGGTCGCCATGCTGGGTGTGGGTGTTGCCGAGCACTCCGGCTTCATTAACACCGCACTGAAAAAGATGCTGAAGATCACCCCGGCCAAGTTCATCACCCCGGCCGTGGTTTGTGTGGGCATCATCTCTCACACCGCAACCGATGCCGGTTACGTGGTGGTGATCCCGCTGGCAGGCGTTATCTTCTACGCCATCGGCCGTCACCCCATTGCCGGCATCATGGCGGCGTTTGCCGGGGTATCCGGTGGCTTCTGTGCCAACTTCATCCCCTCGGCGATCGATCCGCTGCTGCAATCCTTCACCCAGGCGTCTGCCCAGACTCTGGATCCGAGCATCCAGCTTAACCCGCTGAATAACTGGGGTTTTGCTGCTGCCTCTACCCTGCCGATCATCGCCATCATCTGGTACCTGACCGACAAGGTGATGGAGCCGCGCCTGATGAAGACCACCCCGCTGGATGCCGGTATTGAACCGCCTGCGATGGATGAGATTGGTGTGCGTGAGAACAAGGCGTTCCGCTTCGCGGGCCTGTCCATGCTGGCCTCCATGGCACTGGTTGTTGGCCTGGCGCTGCCGGAGTCCTCTACCCTGCGTGCTGCAAACGGTGAACTGACCGATTTCTCTGCTCCCCTGATGCAGGCGATTGTGCCGCTGATCTTCATCTTCTTCGTGATCCCGGGTGTGGTGTTCGGTTTCATGAACGGCACCTACAAGGTATCTGGTGATGTGATCAAGTCCATGTCCAAGGCGATGGAGGGCATGGGTGCCTACATCGTACTGGCCTTCTTCTGTTCACTCTTTATTGCCGCCTTTGCTTCTTCCGACCTGGCAGTGCTGCTGGCCGTGAAGGGCGCCGACTTCCTGAAGTCTCTGGGCATGTCCGCGGGCAGCACCATCGTTGGGATGATCCTGCTGGTGGCGTTCGTGAACCTGTTCATGGGCTCCGCATCCGCTAAGTGGGCGCTGATTGGTGCCGTACTGGTTCCGATGCTGATGGAGCTGGGCATCTCTCCGGATCTGGCCCAGGCCGGCTACCGTATCGGTGACTCCTCCACCAACATCATCACCCCGCTGATGCCTTACTTCCCGCTGGTCGTGGTCTACTGCCAGAAGTACGTGAAGAACACCGGTGTGGGTACCCTGATCGCGGCGATGCTGCCCTACTCCCTGGCGCTGCTGACCGTATGGACTGCCTGGCTGCTGCTCTACTGGGGCCTCGGCCTGCCGCTGGGTCTGGGTGCGTCCTACACCTACGGTGGTTAATCCGCTCTGAGCAAAAAAAAAGGGTCGCTGCGGCGACCCTTTTTTGTGCGTCATCGTCCGAACTACTGTCGGACAGTATTGTGCCTGCTCAGGACCTGATGAGGCTGAGACGGTAGCCAAACAGGCCATGTTGTTTACCGCTCTCCTTGGAGGAGAGCCGTAGTCTGGGTCGGGCATCGATGTGAATATCGATGGTGGTCATGTCGAGCAGGAGGGCGACGCGCTTCGACCGTGTTACGCCGAAACGATAACGCCAAAGCAGCTTTAGAAGTTCCCGCCAGCTCGTGAGAAAGACCGCCAGATGGCGGTCCGAAAAGTGCAGAGAAACCGAGGTGCTGGCTTGCGCCAACACCAGGGATCCGCGAAATTGCAGGGCGCGCACGGCCTTCACTTGAGGTTGCGGGCACGGATACTGATGCTGCCGTTGACTCGCCACGGCGCCTGCTGGGAATCGCCGTTGGAGTCGCTGGGGACGAGTAACTCGACATTGTCAAAGTCGTAGGTGAGCTCTGCGTTGCGCTCATTCAGCTTGTCGTAGAGGGCGGCGGCCAGTTCGGGCCAGTTGGTAGTGGGGTTAGCCATGGTGTACTCCTGCGTTTGCTTTCGGTTTGCATCGTCTCTAACGCAGGAGCCTTGAGCTCGGTTCAGTCCTTTTTGTCCAGCCGTGTAACCCACTCCATTACCCGGGCCCGTGATACCTTCAGGCTGCCCGTCTCCAGCGCCGGCGACCAGGGCAGGTAGCGGCGAGGCCGCATAAAGCGAGGCAGCTTCTTCATCACCCGACGATTGAGCGCTGCCTCATCCCAGTCACCCTTGACCACGGCGACCGGCAGCAGACCGAACTCCTCATCGGGCACCGGCACCACCACCGCCTCTTCGACGCCTTCGCAGCGCTTGAGCACTGCCTCGATCGCCTCCGGTTGCACATTCTCCCCCCCACTGATGAACATGTTGTCGGCACGGCCCAGCACCTTGAGCTGCTCACCGACCCATTGACCCCGATCCTTGGTGCTGAACCAGCCCTCGTGATCGAAAGGGGTCTCCAGGTTGCCGTCACGGTAGTAGCCGAGGAAGCGGCTCTCGCCCCGAACCTGGATGATCCCCTCCTCGATACGCACCTGGCGTCCCGCCAGCGGGAAACCGGACAGCCCCTCGGCATTGGCTGGCCCCGTGGTGATCTGGCTGCCCATCTCGGTCATGCCGTAGCTGGTGAGCGCCTTCAGTGGCAGGGATTTGAGCGCCTCCAGCAGGGGAGCCGGGATAGGTCCTCCGCCCAGCAGCAGAACCTTCAGGGATCCCAATAGCTCGGTGCCCTGCTCCCGGTCCAGGATGCGCTTGAGCTGGGTCGCTACCAGGGAGAGGTGGGTCAGGGCCTGGTTCGCCAGTGCCTCGGCGGGATCCGGGCTGTCCGGCAGCACCACGGTGGCACCGCAGCCCAGGCAGCGCCAGAGGATCGCCAGCCCACCGATATGGAACAGGGGCAGGGAGAGCAGCCAGCGGTCGCCCTTTGCCAGAGGGGTTCTATCCTGGCTCCCCTCCGCGGCAGCCAGGTGGTTCAGGGTATGGTGCATCGCCGCCTTGGGATGGCCGCTGGAGCCCGAGGTCAGGATCATGCTTACCGGCGCCGAGGCATCAAATCGCCACAGAGTCGGTTCGTAGCCTGAAGTGAGCGTCAGGGGGCGGGCGGTGCACTCCACCGGTGAGGCTTCATCGTGCCACAGCCACTGGATCCGCAGTTCGGTGATCAATTGCTGCTGCTGGGCTTCGGGGAAGCGGGGCGACAGGGGCACGAAGACCGCGCCCAGCCGCATGGCGGCGTAGAGCAGCAGGATCCCCTCCAGCCGGTTTTTGCCGATGTAGCCCAGGTGGTGCCCCGCCCTGACGCCCTGCTGCTGCAGGTGGTGGCAAAGGGCGCTGACCCGGCCATCGAGCTCGATGTAGCTCATTGGGTGACCCTGGCCATCGATGGCCAGGGCTTCGCCGAAGCGGCGGGCGGCGGTGTGCAGTGGGCAGGTGATAAGGCTCAAAACAGTCGCTCCAGTTGGGCTTCGGGGATCAGGGGGCGGCCGGGTACGCCCCAGAGGTTGGGCTGGCAGAGATCGGCACCGGTGGCTTCCAGCGTATCCAGTCCCGGCGTCTGCTCCGGGGTGAGTTGCCGGGCCAGGGCGGCGATGGCGGCCAACCCCAGGTTGCTCTCGAAGCTGGAGGAGAGCACACAGCGGACGCCATCGTGATGGGCGGCCTCAACGATGTCCGTCAGCCGGTCGATGCCACCGATGAGGGTGGGTTTAAGCACCAGCGCGGTGACGCCCGGCAGGGGTTGGTATCGGTACTCCTGTGCCTGGGTGGTTTCATCCAGGGCCAGGGGAAGGCGATGCTGTTGGTAGAGCGCCAGGCTCTCCTCCAATGTAGCGCAGGGCTCCTCAACGAAATCGATCCGGTCGAGGGGGACGCTGGCGGCGAAGGTGGCCGCCTGCTCGTACGTCCAACCCCGGTTGGCGTCCAGGCGCAAGCGCAGGCCCGGCGCCTGGCCCAGAACCCGGTGAACCAGATTGATCTCCTCCTCTACCGGTGCGCGGGCTACCTTGAGCTTGGCCAGCCGTGGCGGTTGAAGCTGCGCTGACAACTGCGCCAGGACCTGCTTCTCGCTGCCCGCCAGCAGAGGTACGGTTGACGGCGGCGGTCGTCGCTGTGGTTGGCAGAGCAGGCGGCCGCTGTCGAGGGCAAAGCGGGCAGCGGGGGGCAGGGACGCTTCATCGCCCTCCCTCTGGCAGTACGCCAGCAGGGAGTCCTGGTTCTGAGCCAGGGTGTCCCGGGAGAAACCGGGCAGTGGGCAGCAATCACCGTAATAGAGCTGGCCGTCGAGGCTGAACTTGAGCAGTAGACCCTCTCGCTGGTCGAGGGTTTGGCCGGCGAAGCGGATGGGGGTATCGAGAGGCAGTCGGTAGTGCAGCAGCGCGCTGGGGTGCATGGAGATATCAGAACATTGGGTGATGCCGGCAGTGTAGCAACTATTGCGGGCGAAACTCAGGATAAAGCCGCGTCGATCACCGCTTGCGAAAAGGCTTCCGGGACGCCGGCATGCAGGTTGTGGCCGCCACCGGCGAGGACAAGGTGGCTAACTGCGCCGCCCTGCCGGGCCCAGTCTTGGCCGAGCTCGGTGAACTTGCTGTCCTTTTGGCCGGTGATCAGGGTCAGCGGCTGGTACCGGGCCAGGGCGCGAAGATCGGCCTGATGGCCCAGGCTGGTCCCCAGGTAGAGTGCGGACAGGCAGCGGGAATCGTTGTTCTTGCGCATCGCGATAAGTCGTTGACGCTGGACGGGGGCAAGATCCGCAAAGACCGGTTGCCGGTACCAGGCCTCCAGGAAGCGCACCATGGGCTCCGTTTGCATCTTCCGATGCCAGCGCCCATCTGCCTCCAGGCGCTGCTGCCGCGCCTCCTCGCTGGTGAGCCCGGGGTGAGCGGACTCCAGGGTCAGGCTGAGTAATCGCTGGCTCTGACCCTGCTGGTGCAGGTGTTGCGCCAGGTGCAGGGCCAGTCGTCCTCCTAGGGAGTAGCCCAGCAGATGGAACCGGTCGATCTTCCGGGCGGCCAGGGTCGCCAGCAGCAACCGGTTGACCTCATCGAAAGCGGGCTGTCGGGTTAGCCGGACGCCCTGGCTGGCGCCGTGGCCGGGCAGGTCGAGGGCATAACAGCAAAAGTGCTGTCCTAAAGCGGCAGCCACCCCCTGCCAATCGGCATGGCTGCCGAGAAACCCATGCAGGAGTACCAGGGCTGGTTTGTCTGTCTGACCCCAGGCGGTGAGCGCCAGGGGAGCCTCAGCTGGCTCCATGGCGGATCTGCTCGGCCAGTTGCAGGATCTGCTCGGCGGACTCGTCGGGGGGAAGGATCACCTCGATGACGCTGGCGCCGGGGTGGGCCAGGGCGCTGTCCAGAGCATCGGCCAGGGCGTCCAGCTGTTTGGGCTGGTGATAGGGCAGGGCAAACAGCTCTGCCGCATGACGGAACCCCAGGCCGTGGCCGAGACGGTAGTAATCCTGGCGCAGCTGCTCGCTGGGTACCGGCAGCAGGTTGAAGATGCTGCCCCCGTCGTTGTTGAGGGCCAGGATCACCAGCGGCGTGGTGAGCTGTCGGGCCAGGGCCAGGGAGTTGAGGTCGTGCAGCAGAGAGAGGTCACCGATGCACAGTACGGTGGCACGGCCATTGGCCAGGGCAACGCCGCAGCTGGTGGCCAGCAGGCCATCGATGCCGGAGGCGCCGCGATTGGTCCAGATGACCGGAGCACTGTCGCTGGGCTTTGCCAGCATATCGTAGAGGCGGACAGGCAGGCTGTTACCGATGAACAGGTCGATGTCGCCATCCAGGTGCCGGGAAAGCAGGCGAGCAGCGGAGAGTTCGGTGAGCGCCCCCTGGTCATACTGTTGCAAACGGGTCTCCAGCGCCGCGTTATGGTCGCTCAGGTCGTCGGCCCAGCCCGCGTGTGGCGCCTGGCCCCAGGGCAGGCCGGGCAACAGGGCCAGACGACCTACAAACTGCTGCTTGCGGCGATGGTTGGGGTCGAGATTTCGGCGATGGGGCAAAAAGTGCCAGAACGCCTTCCAGGGGTGTTGTCCGATGTAGCTGAGCAGCCGCTTGGAGAGCAGCCGTCCGCCCACCAGCAGCAGATTTTCAGCCTGTTGCAGCAGGCTTTGGGCTGGGGCATGGTGCCAGAGCTGGTCCATGTGGTGGATCACGCCTTCACTCTGGCGCAGCTGGCTCTGGCTGTCGGCGATAATAGGCCAGCCCAGCTGGCGGGAGAGCGCCAGCAGCTGGCGGGGATCCTCCCCCGGCGCCAAGCTGCCGGCGACAATCACCCCCTTGCCACGGGCAAACTCGGCGCATTGGCCCGGGCTGGGCAGGGCGGAGTGGCTCTGGCGGGGAGCGTGAACCCAGGGGTGATTATCCTGTCGCCACTGGGCGATGGGTGCCAGGTAGTCGCTGAAATCGCTGCGCTCTGCATCCGGGTAGAGGGGCTCACGGTACATGCAGTTGATGTGCAGGGGCCGGTCCAGATCCGCCATGGCATGGTCCAGCTGGCTCAGAAGCGCCTGCGGCGGCAGGTGAAGATCCGCCGCTGGCAGGTCGAGCCGACGGGCGTAATCGGCAAACAGGGCAGGCTGGATGATCGCCTGGTTGGCTCCGCAGTCGATCAGTTCGGGGGGGCGGTCGCCGGAGAGGATCACCAGGGGCACACCGGTCTGGCTGGCTTCCACTACGGCGGGGTAGAGGTTCGCGACTGCCGTGCCTGAGGTGGTGATGATGGCCACCGGTGCCCCACCGGCCTTGGCCAGCCCCAGGGCGGCGAACCCTAACCCCCGTTCATCGAAGTGGGTGTGGCGCTGGAAGCCCGAGTGGTCGGCCGCGGCCAGGGTCAGCGGCGTCGAGCGGGAGCCCGGGGCCAGGCAGAGGTGTCGGACACCGAGGCGGTGCAACTCTTCGAGCAGCAGTCGCGCCCACAGCAGGTTCAGATCGGCACAGTGGCTCATAGTCCGTTGAGGATCCCCAGTACGGTGGCAAGTTTATTGTTCAGCTCCTGCCATTCAGCTTCGACCTCGGAGTCGCCCACGATACCGGCACCGGCGAAGAGGGTGATGCGCTCCGGGCTGAACAGGGCGCTGCGGATAGCCACCGAGAACTCGGATTCGTTCTGGCCCAGGTAGCCGCAGGCTCCTGCATACCAGCCCCGGTCAAAGCCCTCTCGCTGGCGGATAAAGCTCATGGCAGCATCCCGGGGCAGGCCGCCCACCGCCGGGGTGGGATGCAGGGCTTGCAGCAGCTGCAGGTCGGAGACGCCCGCCTTGATCTCGGCGCGGATCCCGCGGTGCAGATGCTGGATATGGTTCAGCTTGAGGATGGTGGGACTCTCCTCCACCCCGACGTAGTCCGCTAGGGGAGACAGCTGAGCCTCAATGTGTTGGCGAACCAGCTGGTTCTCATGGCTGTTTTTGCTGTCACTGAGCAGGGCATCGGCCAGCGCCTGGTCGTCGGCCTCATTGAAGCCCCGCACCGTGGTGCCAGCCAGTGCCTCGGTGGAGAGCTCGCGGCCAAGGCGATGATAGAGGCGCTCCGGCGAGCAGCTGATGAAGGTGTGCTGTTCGCTGAACTGGAAACCGTACTGGTAGCTGCCGGGATTCAACAGTTGCCAGGCGTGGAGTACCGTCCAGGGGTTGGGCTGGGCGCTGGTGCGCATCCGCGTTTCCCGGGCCAGCACCACCTTGGGGGTATCATCGATAAAGCTGGGGTGAGTCACCTGGCCGATCAGCGTCTCCCAACGGGCCCGGTTGGGGGTGTCCTGACGGGAGAGCAGGTGCGCCGGGCCCAGTGGAGGCAGCGGTGCTGCTTTTACCACGGCTTGCAGGGCGGTGTGAGCGTCACTCAGCTCCTGAGACCACTCGCGATTGTGGACGCTCAGGTTCAGGCGCAGCTGGGCCTGCTCTCCCTGGCGGCGCAGCTCCAGGCGCGGCAGGACAAACTGGGCCTGGCCGAACTCCGGCCAGGCGGGTTGCTTGGGATCGAAAGCCACGCCGCCGTAGAGGCGCAGATCGCCGTCACCATCCTGCTGCAGCAGCTGACGGTAGAGTCGGTCGAGGGTATCGGCATCGGGCATGCGATCCAGACGGTGGCGCTGGGCGATGCCGATGGCGGCAACCTCCTCACCGTTCCGGCGGCCTCGCCAGTAAATTTTGGCTTCCTGGGGCTGTGCGGCGAGCCAGGCGATCAGTGGTGGAGCCTCGACCGCTTCACTCAGGGTCAGGCATCGCTGGCCGGGGGCAAGGTGGCTCAGGGCATCCAGTTGTCGTTGAAGCCGGGTGACGGCTGCGGTCAGCGAGGGCAAAGACACCGAAGAAACCACCTTCATAAAAAGACTTAACTGATTGAAATTAAGAGCCTAGGCCGAGTGCTGTCAAGTTGGGATCGCCAGCCTGTGAGCTAGACCGAAGTCGCCAGCATTAGGCTGGTAAGCCCGGCCAGGGTGGTGATGGAGGCCGAAAACCCGGGCTTGCCGACATGGAGAATGTTCCAAACCACCTTGGTGCAGCTGGCGGTGGTTGCGATCATCAGCGCCAGCCGAAGCTGGTGCATCCACAGCAGGTGCAGCAGCACCGTCACGAGCAGCAGAGCGGCCAGGGCCGTCAGGCAATGCTCCATGCGTCCCTGCTCCGCCACCATGCCCCGTTCGCTGTTGAGCATCCGCGAGTCGGTTTCCCCACCCTTGAGGCTGTGCCATATCAGGGCGCTCAGGGCGATAACACCCAGTCCCGCCAGAATCACACTCTGGTTCCAGGCACCTACAGCGGAGAGGGTGACAACCAGTGGGCGGGCCCAAGCGTGCAATCGGGCAGCAGGGCAGTATGATTGGGTCATGAACGGCTCCGGCGGATGGGATGCGCCTATTAGAGCCGCGTATGACTCAAATGTCGCACAATTGACCATTTTGAGGCGGCAAATTGTGCGGCCGATCCCCTTGTGAATTGGGCCTTGAACGCTCTTTTCTTCCTCTTAACGTTCAGTTATCGGGCGGTATAAAAAGTGGTCACCTCAGTGGTTGTGGCGGCACCGGGCCACTGCCTGCTGCCAGCCCAGCAGCAACTCCGTGCGCTTAGACTCGTTCATGCTCGGGGTAAAGCGGCGCTCCAGGGCGCAGACGGAGGCCAGCTCGGAGAGGTCCTGCCAGTAGCCGATGGACAGCCCCGCCAGGAAGGCGGCCCCGGCGGCGGTGGTTTCCCGGTTCTGGGGGCGAAGTACCTCGGTGCCCAGCATGTCCGCTTGAAACTGCATCAGGAAGTCGTTGGCCACGGCGCCGCCGTCCACCCTCAGCTCTTTCAACGGGGTGGAGGCGTCCCGCTGCATGGCCTCGAGCAGGTCCCGACTCTGGTAGGCGATCGCTTCCAGGGCGGCGCGCACCAGGTGGTTGCGGTTGCAGCCCCGGGTCAGGCCGGTGATCACGCCCCGGGCCTCCGGCTGCCAGTAGGGGGCGCCGAGGCCGGTGAAGGCGGGCACCAGGTAAGCGCCGGCGGTATCCGATACCGACTCCGCCATGCCCTGGCTGTCGGCGGCGTGCCGAATCAGCCCCAGCTCGTCCCTCAGCCACTGGATGCAGGCGCCGCCCATGAACACCGAGCCCTCGAGGGCATAGGCCTGCTCGTTGGGGCCGGCACAGGCGAGGGTGGTGAGCAGGCCATGCTCGGATTGAACCGGCTTGTCGCCGGTGTGCATCAGCATGAAGCAGCCGGTGCCGTAGGTGTTCTTGGCCTGTCCCGCCCGGGTGCAGAGCTGTCCGAACAGTGCCGCCTGCTGGTCGCCCGCCATGCCCGCCACCGGGATCTTGGCCGGGCCTATCTGGGCATGACCGAAGATCTCGCGGCTGCTTTTCACCTCCGGCAACAGGCTGGCGGGGATATTCAGCGCCTCCAACAGGGTCGGGTCCCAGCACTGACGGTGGATATCGTAGAGCATGGTCCGGCTGGCGTTGGTGCGATCCGTGGCGTGGACGGCGCCGTCGGTCAGCTGCCACAGCAGCCAGCAGTCGATGGTGCCAAAGCGCAGCTCCCCCCGCTCTGCCCGCGACCGGGCCCCCGGCACGTTATCCAGCAGCCAGGCGATCTTGGTGCCGGAAAAGTAGGGATCCAGCACCAGTCCGGTGGTATCGCGAACGTGCTGCTCCAGTCCCTGGGCCTTGAGCTGCTGACACTGTTCCGCAGTACGGCGGCACTGCCATACGATGGCGTTGTGGATCGGCTGACCGGTGGCGGCATCCCAGATCACCGTGGTTTCCCGCTGGTTGGTGATGCCGATGGCGGCCACCTGGTCATGGCGGACACCGCTGCGGGCCAGCACCTCCGTCAACACGGCCCGTTGCCCGGCCCAGATCTCCATGGCGTCGTGCTCGACCCAGCCGGAGCGCGGGTAATGCTGGGTAAACTCGCGCTGGGCACTGGCGCGGATCTGCCCCTGGCGATCAAACAGCAGGGCGCGACTGGAGGTGGTGCCCTGGTCCAGGGCGAGGATAAATTGGTCTTGGGCCATGAGGTTCACAAGGGGTTGTGGGCATTATGGAAACTGTAACGGCTTTGGCCGCAGACGTCAGTGGCGAAGGCGAAGTTCTGGTGGGTGCCATCAAAACGCGCAAAGAAAAGCCGGCCCGAAGGCCGGCTTGAGATTGCCACTTTCGATCGCCCGATCAGTCGATGTTTGCTCCGGTTTCGACGCGGGCCTCGGCATCCGCGCTGGCAGAGCTGCCATCGTCATCAACGAACTGGATCAGGACCTGTTCATTGTCTTCGACCTCGGCTTGCAGGGTCTGGAAGTCGTCAGCATTGAGCGTCGACAGTTCAACGGTGAAGGCACAGGTTAATTCTGCACCCGGCGCCAGGGTGTAGTCGTCTGTTGTTAGCGGGCAGGCGCCATAGGAGGTGCCGTCCAAGCTGCCGCCATCGTTGACGATGCTGAACCCTTCACCCGTATTGCCGGTCACGACTTGAACGCCGAGCAAAGACAAGTTGGTCAGCTTGATAGTCTCAAAGTTGCTGGTGTTTTTGGCGTAGACAAATACGGTACCGGATAGTCCGAATTCTCCTTTGATAGTGGGGGTCACGTTCTTAAAGAGCACTAATGCATAGTCCGGTTCGGTTTGCAGAACCGTGCCGGGCTCATCGGCAGAGGTGAACTTTGCGAACGCGGTATTGAACAGAGGATCACCCCTCGCGACAACAGTGCCCATGTGATCCTTGATTCCGCCGTTCAAGTAGTTGCCGGTCACCTTCGCAACGATGGTACATACATAGGGGTTCGACAGCCCGCGATCACCATCGGTATAGGGGATGGTGATGCTCAGAGCCGCTTCGGGGCCGCCCGGGCATGCGTCCGCACGCTGGGCCGTGTCGCTGGCCCGGGTACTGAACAATACGTCATCCACCAGTTGCGTCAGAATCACATCCTCCTTGGTAACGGAATTGGTATTGGTGAAGGTAAAGCGGTAGACCACCGTCTTACCCGTCTCACCCGTCTCATCGACGCTGATCTCATCAACGAACGCAGCGGCATTCAGCGCGGGAGTTGGGATGCTGACGTCCACCGAGGGTGCCACTTTTTTCTGCAAGGTCATCATGGGTTTGGCTAACGTCACTGTCACCGCTTCGCTGGCGGTCGCGCGGCGGTTCTCATTGTCTCGGGCCTCCACGGAGGCGGTATTGCTATAAGAGTCTCCTTCGTTGGTAAGGCCAGAACTGACCACATACCGGCACTTGAACTCGGCATTGGGGGCCAGGGTCAGGGTGGGGCCATTGCGGTCACATTTGTCTCCGGCGTTGGGCGCAGAGTTGTCCTTCAATAACTCGTCGATACTGCCCAAGGTGCTGGTGTCTTTCAGGTAGGTGCCATCATCACTGCCATCGTCACCGCTGTCATCACTGCGGTTATCGACGCCGACCGTGAGGGTGTCCACCGAACTGGTGTTTTTGACCACGATCTCGAAGGTGAGATCGCCAGAACCCTCCACATACCAGTTGCCCGAGTCAGCCGGGATCTCGCTGAGTCCGTTGCCGTCCACTGGGGTCTTGGAAATTGTGATAGTGGGATTAACGTTTTCCAGATTGACCGTTACGGTATCGGAGCAGTTGTCATCGGCCTGGCGAGCATAGCCGGTTGCGGTGACGTCACAGGTATCGTCGCCGATCGGATCCCCATTGGCGTCCTCGGCGCTGAGGCGAATAAAGTCGATATAGGTTTCCAGTGGCGATGAGTCATCTTCAGGTGTCGCATCATTCGGCAGATCTTCGTCATCGATCCTGATGCGGAATTGACAGGTTTTGCTGGGTGTCGACTGGGTTAGGGTGAAGTCGGTGATCCCTGCGCAGGTGTTGTGCGCGCCCAGCAGTGTCAGGTTGCCCTTGATGGTGTTACCCGAGGTGCTGTCGTAGCCGGTATCACTACTCGGATCATCCAGATCGAATATCTGGGCGGCCATCGTCCCGTCCGGTCCGTTGGTTTCCGAGCGATAGACGTCCTCCAACTCGGTGACAGTCAGCGGCGTATCCGGATAGGTACCGTCCGCGTTTTTCTTCAGCTCGACTTTAAGCTGGAACTCGTAGATCCCGTCAGGCTCATCTTGTGTCGCTGGATATAAGGTGGTGTTGATCTGGGTCTTGGTAATCACCGGCGGATCCGGCGCAATAAAGACGTCGATATTGAACTGGTCGCAGTTACATTTCGACTTGGTGTTGGGCTCCTGACCCGGATAAGTTTGGGACTCCGAGCAGTTCATCCGCTCGATGTTGTCCCAGGCGGCGCAATAGATAAAGTCCACCTGCTTGTCATCCCCACCGTCACACAGCA
Source organism: Ferrimonas gelatinilytica (assembly GCF_039544205.1). Classification (NCBI taxonomy): domain Bacteria; kingdom Pseudomonadati; phylum Pseudomonadota; class Gammaproteobacteria; order Alteromonadales; family Ferrimonadaceae; genus Ferrimonas; species Ferrimonas gelatinilytica. The sequence goes on from NZ_BAABLF010000014.1 coordinate 20,437, forward strand.
TGGTGAAGGTGGCATCGGGGATGGTGTATTCGTCGTTGATCAAACCGGCTTTGGCGATGTCGCCGCAGCGGTCTCCGTCAAGTTCCTGCGCCACACCCACATCAATGCCGACAGGCTTGGGGATCAGGATGCTACAGGCATTGTCATCCTGCTGCACCATCTGTGGTGATTTTTGATTGAGCGGCAAAAAGAAGGTGGTATCCCAGCGCTCGGCAGCGTTGGTGCGTACACGCAGATCGGCGGTCACCTCGAACAGCTCTCCCTGTGTACAGGTAAAGGGGGTGCTGGTGCTGCCGTTTACGGCGGTGACCGTAACTTGAGTGATTTCTACATCATTGGCGGTACAGTTGAGTGACTCGCCCACGACATCTTTTACACCAGATCCTCCTGTCTTGACGTACGCGTCCGCCATACAAGAATTAGCGGAATTGGCGGGATCATTGAAGATGGGATTGTTCGCCTCAGTAACCGCCGCCGTTAAGGCTGAATAACTGAGCAATGCCGCTGCAATACTGGCATTAGTTGCAAGCTTTTTCATTTTGGAATGCTTCATCATCATGCTTCCAAGTTTTTTGAGGGTCAGATAACCCTGCGTAAAGGCTACAAGACCATTACGAAGCCATAGGTGCAGAGCTCGTGATGGCAACTGCGAGTTTTTATACTTGGGGAGATGTAGGGGCGACATTCAAGATAAACATGAGTGCCGCCCTGGGCCGCCAACGATAAAGGGCCCGGGGGAGAGAGGGTACAAGGGTATGCATGACTGCCTCCGCCAACAACCAGACTCAGGGAGAGGGAACCGCGTATCCTTTGAAGTTTTACACCGCAGGTGGCACGCCGTTTCGTCGAGTCTGTAACAGGGTTAAGAGCATAGGAAACCTTAGTCCAGCAATACCCATGTTCAAGTTGTGGATTTGCAGCGGCAGGCCTAAATATTGTTTTTTCTGAAGAAGTTTTTTATTACTGGTGTGAACCGGGGCGCCCAACTTGTTCTGTTCCGGGTTGCCCGCCATGCCGAGGCGAACAGCCAGCGGCAGCGTGATCCTGAAGTCCCCCCTCAGAGGAAGAAAAGCGGCCCGTTCGGGCCGCTTTTTTGTTGTGAAGAGGGATTAGCGCCTCACTCAGTTGTGCATCTTGCCGCCGTGGTTCTGCATCAGCTTACCGGCGTAGTTGTCGGCTTCCGCATGACACTGGCCACAGGCAAACTTCTGCTGCAGGTAGGGATACATGTAGGTGTCTTTGGCTTCCGCATCCTGCAGTTGCCCGTTCTCGTTGTAGAGATCGATGGCAAAGGTGTGGATGCGGATGTCACCGCGCTTCTCCTTGGTCGGTGTGCCGTCACCGGTCACATTGCCAGCAGTGCCGTTCTTCACGACTTCCGGCATGTGGCAGGTGACGCAGTCTAAGTTGGCGTGGAGAGCGGAGTTGAATCCCTTGGCGTGGTCGCCGGAGTGGCAGTCGGTACAGGCCTTCACCGCACCCTGGTGGATATCTTCATCCTGGTTCAGGGTGGACTTGTGGGGCTCGTGGCATACCGCACAGGCGTTCTCGGCACCGTAGTAAAGCGGGAACTTGATGTAGTGCTTACCGGTGATCTCACCGCTGTCGGGGTCGATCGCCATCAGCTCATCGTGGGTCTGGTGGTGGCGGGGCAGGCCGCTGCGAACCATCACACGGGCGCCGTATTCTGGGCCGTCCGGGAACGCTTTGTTAAAGCTGCTTACGAAGCCGTTCTTATGGTTGCGGTCGCCGTCACGGGTATGACACTCGGCGCAGTGAACCGGCTGTCCGTACCCCATCTCTTCGCTTTGCAGGTCGGCGGTCAGGCGAGGTACTGCATTACGGGTGATGTTGTCGGTGCTGGGGTCCTTGGTGTGGGCCATGCCGGCACCGTGACAGCTTTCACATTGCACGCCAGCGGCCACGAAGGTGCCGGAGATCCCGGGCAGGTCGTCCTGCTTGTGTGGGTGGAGGGTGTCGTCAAAGGGCTTCCAACCGGTGGTGTGGCAGTGGCCGCAATCCCAGGGTTTGTCCACGGAGCCGGCGTTGTAGTTGACCATGATCTGATCATCCAGCCCCAGCGCTTCTGCATGGATGTTGTGCTGGGCCTGGGCACCGGTTACCAGGTAGCCGTCCTTATCCATCCAGCGCAGCTTCCAGCCGTAGCCCCCGGAGGTGTAACTGACGTCCGCGTAGGTTTGCGGGGCACCCAGGGTGTTGTCGGTGGGATTGCCGTTGTTGTCGATCTGTTCCAGGGCACCGCTGACGTCGGTGTAGGGGAACGCCGGCATCTGGTCGTCGGCGATCTTCATGATCTTAAAGTTGTGGCCGTGCAGCTGGTGGCTCTTCATGTCGCCCAGTGCCGAATTGTTGTGGCAGCTCAGGCAGCTCTGGCTACCGGCAAAGATCGCTTCCGCCACGGTGACGGTGATGGTGCCACTGGCTTCGTCGGTGCCGTCGCTGACGGTGTAGGTGATGGCGGCGTCGCCAACAAATCCTTTGGGTTCAAAGAGGATGCGGTCGGCATCAATGGTGACCGTGCCCTGTTCGCTGGTGGCACTGACTAAGGTCAGGATATCGTCCTGGTCTTCATCACTGGCGTGCAGCATCGGGTTGATGGTCAGCGCCCGGTTGCTGTCGGTCAGGCGGATAGCGTCGCCCGCCACTGGCGGCGTGTTCTCGGGCGGCGGCGGTGGCGGCTCGGTCGGTGCCTTGTCGTTGTCACTGCTGCACCCCACCATGGCGGCAGCGCTCATCATCAGAACCAGTGTGGTTTTGCGGAAGGCTTTCATCATCATCTCCTGCGACGCTTTGTGCGTCTTTTTTTTGGCAGGGTCAGTATCTGAAGGCGAAAAGAGGGCGGCCAGATAAGGGGAATTCCCCCAGAGGCTCAGATTGTGAAGTCTGCTTATCAAGCACTGTTTAAACTAATGATTTAATTTGATTTATTCTTGGCCTTCCTGCAGTAGGAAGTGACACATTTGCTGCCCCTCAGTTGTCAAAAAGTAGAGCTTGCTCACATTTTGCTGGATTAGTCCGCTCTGCTTGAGCTGGCGCATATGGAAGTTGAACTTGGTGTGGTCCGCCACGCCCACCAGGCGGCAGAGATCCATGAAGCGCAACTGACGATGGCGCCCGAGCTGCAGCAACGCTTGGCGCCGGATGGGGTTGGAGAGGGCGGAGAACACCTTATCCGCGGCCTCATCCGCCAGTTTTGGCTGGGGTTGGCGCTGGGCGTTAACCCGACGCACCGTGGTGGCCAGGGTGGCGAGGTTGAACGGCTTGGCCAGGAACTCATCCGCTCCCTTTTTCATGGCGTCGACGGCGGTATCCACCGTGGCAAACGCGGTGGTGATGATCACCCCCATGCCGGGCTGGAGACGGCGCAGGTTGGCGATCGCCTCGACGCCACTGAGTCCGGGCATCACCAGGTCCAGAATCGCCACATCAAAGCCCTGGGATTCGGCCGCATCAAGGGCGGTTTCCGCGCTGTCGCAGGCGCACACCTGCATCCCCTCCAGGTTCAGCGCCTCCTCCAGGGCCAGTCGCAGTTCGGTATCGTCTTCGGCCAACAGGATGTTGAGGTTCATTACAGGCTCCTCGGTAACGTGATGGTGACACACAGGCCATGCAGCCAGTTATGCAGGCTGAGTTCACCCTGGTGTTGCTGAATGATCTGCTGGCTGATGGCTAGTCCCAGCCCGGTACCATTGGGTTTGGTGGTGTGGAAGGGGCGCAGGCTGGCGCTCTGCTGCGCTTCGGGAATGCCCCCGCCGTAATCGCGGATGTGGAGCAATACCTGGTCTCCCATCGCCTCGGTGTGGATCTCCAGCCGACGCTCTGTCCGGCTGGCGTCGATGGCGTTGCTGATCAGGTTGATCAGCACCTCCTCCAGTTTGACGGGATCGCCAACGACCGTCAGTTGCGGGGCGAGATTGCGGTGGAGGGTGAAGGGTTTCAGGCGGTGGCCCATCAGTTCAAGGGCGGAATGGATCACCTTGTCCAGGGTCACCGGCTGCATCGGCTGGGGGGACGGGCGGGCAAAATGCAGCACCTCCTGCGCGATATGAGTGGCGCGATCCAGCCCTTTTCGGATGCGGTTCAGCTGGTGTTGCAGCGGCGGTTCCGGGGGAAGTTGCTTCTCCAGCAGATCTACCCCCAGGGTGGCGTAGCTCAGTGGCGTCTTTATCTCGTGGGCGATGCCGGACGCCAGCTCTCCCATGGCGCGCATCTTCTCGCCCAGCAACAGCTGGCGTTGCTGGGCCTCAATCTGCGCTTCCCGCTCCCGATCGAAGATCTTCAGGGCCTGATAGAGGGTCACCAGGATGGCAAAGGCACATAGGGTACGAAGCATCGGCACCCAGAGGCCCGCCTTCGTTGACAGCAGGCCGGCGGCCAGGCCGTAGGCGATCAGGGCGATGCCGCAGTAGGCGAAATAGTGGCCCGCAATACGGCGTTCCCGATACTGCTGGCGGGCGTAATAGATCATGCCTAAACCGGCAACCACGCTGGCACCCAAACCGAAGATCCAGCGGATCAGGGTGGCGGCCAGGCGCAGAAAATCATCCAGCGGCATCAGCGGATAGCTGGCGGCCAGGTGCAGAATAAAGACCCCTTGGGCCAGTCCCAGACCTGCCAGGGCCCAGGGTTTGCGGGCAACGTCGGTGATCACCAGCATCTTCCAGGCAAACCAGGCCAGGGCCAGGAAGGAGACCCAGAGTTTCAGCACCCGCAGGATCTTCATCTCCGAGTACCAGATCATCGGGGTATAGGGGCCCATCAGCTGAAGGTAGAGTTCTGACCATTCGTGAAAGGCGTGAACAAAACCGAAGACGGCGAGGGCGGGCAGGGCGGAGGCGATGGCCAGTTGACTGAGGCGCAGGTTGCGAAAGGCGATCACCGAGCCGATGGTAAAGAACACCAATCCATAAAACAGGTAGGTGTTAAACACCAGCAGCGTATCGAACACGGAATCCCTCCCTTTGATTGCCGCCAGTATGGCGTTGATCTTAGGTCGGTTACTGTGAGGTAAACAGAGTTATTGCAGTCACGGGTGAAAACTCGGCAATGGAAGCGTCATTGCGCTGCTCTGCCTGCTGGCGACCCTGAGCATTGGGCTCCATGAATGCCGGATCTTGGCCGCGACGGTTCACGGTCTTAAGTTGCTGGCGGTGATCGCGTACAAAAAGGGGGTGGCCTAGGCCACCCCAACTTCCCGGGGGACGGGAAGTGCGCTCAGGATTCAGGGACGGGTTGAGGCGCGTCCTCCGACCTTCATCGGGTCGCCCGGGTAACCGAGGGCGGTCCAGTCCAATCGGGTGCCTTTGCCATGGCACTCCATGCACCCAAGGGCATCCTCTTTGGGGGCGACCATGTGGTTAAGGCGCCACCACATCTCCGTGGGGGCAAAACCGTACTTGCCGCTGTATCCCAGCCCCAACTTTTTCAGTTCCGGGTTGGCCTCCATGCCCAGGCGGGCAGCCTGATCCCAGTCGAAGGTTGTCCAATAGCCGCCCTCGCCCCACACCTTGGCGGTGACGAAGATGTTGTGGCCGGCATCGTAGATCTGTTCACCCCGGTGGACCTTGAAGGGGTAGAGCTTGGCCTTGCTGTCGCGGATATCCCCCAGGGGGAAGGCCAGTTTGGTGACTTGGGTGGGGTCCATCTTGTCGCCGATGACGTAGGCATCACCGTTGCCGTTGTACCAGGCGTACTCCGGTTTCACCATGGTGTCCCAGACAAAGTCGCCCTTCTTGCGCTGGTAATTTTTGCGGCCGAACTGATCCAGGGTTTCCTCACGATTCTGGCCCGCGGTGGACCAGTCCCAGACCATCTTGGTGGGTTCGTTCTTGGCAAAGTAGGGGATGTGGCAGGTCTGACAGGCGACCGCGGCGACATGTCGGTCCAGCTTGGCGTTGTTGTGGGGGGCGGCATCGTGGCAGCGTTCGCAGCCGAAGTGGTTCTGGCCGCCAGGGGAGACCCCCATTGCCTGGCCGGCGATCTGGTGCTTGGGCGCGTCGTGACAGGCCTGGCACTGGAAGTCCAGGCCATCGACGTCCATGTGAACGTCGGTCTGGCGATCCGGGTACCCCATGCTGGAGTCCAGGTCCCCATGTTTCACCCCGTCGCCACCGCCACCGTAGAAGTGGCAGCTACCGCAGTTATCCCGTACCGGGGCCCCCACGTTTTGAGCCACCCTGAGCAGGTTGACCTTGGCCAGGGGGGCGCCGGCGCCTTCCGGGTCCTTAACGTAGGTGCCGGTGGTGTCATGGCAAACCAGGCAGTCCACCAGGGCGGTGTTGGTAAAATCAAAGTTGTTGTCTTTCCAGCCGTAACCGGCATGACAGCTGGTGCAGCGTGGCTCGTTACCGCTGATGGCGGTACAGAAGTTGTTCAGGGTGTTGCGCTTGCCCCGGTCAACGAGACGTCCGGGCAGTTGCTGTTCTAAAGACCAGGTCCAGTGGGAGCTTTGGATGAAATCCTTGGCATGCTCTTCGTGGCAGGCCAGGCACTGGGCCGTGGCCTCGGGTCCGCTGGTGATAGGGCCGTCGATATACTCGGCATGGGGGTTGGCTGCCCCCGCCGGCCCGGCGAGCAGACCAAGCATCAGGGGGAGTAAGATCGCTTTCATGGGGCCTCCTAGCGCGCCCGGGACGGTCCGGGCGCGTCGGCGTCAGAATTTCAGGGCCAGGGTGGCGTTGATGTCGTAGGCGGTGTCGACCACCGGCAGCATGGAGAACGCGCTGCCTGCAAGGAGATCGTCCACCTTCTGCGGGGCGCCCACCGGGGTGCCGCTGCCGCTGTACTCGTAGTCGTAATAGAGGCCGGCCAGCTTGATGAACATCTTCGGATTGATGTCGAAGATGTAGTAAGCCTCACCGACGTGGCCGCGGGTAGCCAGCTTGCTGCCGATGGGGTCGTCCTGGGCCTGGGTGAAGGGGGTCCAGTATTCGGATCCGTAGTTGTACTCCAGGCCGAACTTGCCGCCGGAGGTGGGGATTTGGAACCCGGTGTAGATGCCGTAACCGTTATGATCGCCGGGGTCCTGGGCTGCCACCGGCACCATGAGGATCTCGCTGCCGTCGGCGTTCAGTGCCGCCTCGAAGCGGGCATCCGCCATCATGCCGCCGAACAGGCCGGCATTGCCGTTGGACTCGGTGCGGGTCCACCCCAGGGAGGCGAAGCCGACCCAGCCACTGTCGCCCTCGTAGGCGTAGCCAACACCGCCGAGATACATGTCGCCGATGACGTTGGAGGGCTGCACCCGGGTGACGAAGTTGAAATCGTCAAACTTCTGAAGGTCCTGGTACATGGTGGGGGCGAAGATCCCGGCCAGTTGGGTGGGGAACGCCATCAGCCCCTTGAAACCGTCGTTGACGTCCTTGGCGCCGAACAGGGTGAGCTGGAGGAAATGGGTACCGTCGTTGAGGGCGTCAATATTGAAGCCGGCCAGGTGGGTATCCTTGGTGACGATGCCACCGTACATCTCGCCGTTGCCCCATTGGGACTCGAAGCCCTGGCCGTAGCAGAAGCGCAGCACCTGGCCTTCGACACCGGTGATTTCGCCGAGTCGGTAGCCCAGTGTGGCGCCGTCAAAGTTGAAGTTCACCAGGTGGCCTGAGGGGGTGCCACCCCGCAGCTCATTCTCCCGGTACTGGGTTGGCGGCCCGTAGGTGGAGGGGCGGCGGCCGATGGAGAGATAGAACTGGCTACCGGCGATCTCCTTCCAATCGAAGTAGGCCCGCTCTACCCGCAGCCAGTCGCCACTGGTGTTACCGCTGTTGGTGCCATCCATGGTGAAGCTGCGCCAGGAGTCGAACACCTGCACACCGGTGGAGTCGCCCCAGTTTTTGTACATGGTGAGACGACCGGCGAAGCTGACGTTGTCCCAAACCTTGGCGTTGAGGTTGAGGCGCAGGCGGGTGTTGTAGAGCACGTCATTGTTGACGTCGTAGGTTTGCTTCGGGGCCAGCATCATCGGCATAACGCCCTGGAGCTGGCCGCTCATAAAGGCCTGGGCCAGGACCGGGTTGGCGGCCATCATGGCCCCCAGGGGGGAGTCTGGGTTGTTTGGGTCGCCCAGCTGGCCGGAGATCGCTTTGGCACCGAAGTCATCGAAGTCCACCAGCATGGCCGGGCTCCAGGTCACGTCCTGGTAGTGCAGGGTGTGGGCCCGTACCCGGAAGTCGCCGGTCAGCTGGATGCGGTCCGTGGCGGTGTGGCGTTCGGCCTTGTCCAGCCGTTCGGAGAGGTATTCGAGCTCCTCGTTGAGTTCGTCGATGCGTTGCTTGAGGGCTTCCTGCTCGGTGGGATCCGCTGCCAATGCGGGGGCGGCCAGAGCGAGGGAAACCAGGGTGGCGATTAGGGTTTTCATGATGACACTCCTTCGTCCTGTTGGGGCTTAGCCGCAGGTGGCGGGCTGGTCGGAATCGGCGGCGTGGTCGTAGAGGAACTGGTTGATATCGAGCAGCATCTGTTCATTCAGTTGCTCGAAGACTTCGGGCTTGTCTTTGTGTTTGTCACGCTGGAAGAAGCGATCCCACTGACCCATGGTTTTGGACATGGGCGTCAGCTCCATGGTGGCTTCGGAGTGGCAGGCCTTGCAGTGTTTCTTGTAGAGGTGGCGGCCTTTTTTCGGATTGCCGCCATCGACGGCCAGTGCACCGGCGGCAGTGGCCAGTATCACAATGGCCAGTGTGGTCTTGATTGAGGTTTTCATCTCGTCCCCCTTTGCTTGCGGACGGAGCGCCAATGGAGCACTCCAACACTTTTGTTATATCCATACATTAGGCGAACCTCATTTAGCTTGTAATCAATTAGATAATACTGAATGAGTTGTTGTTGATATGGATCAAACAGTTTGTTAACAGTTGATCTGAGACAGAGATCAGGCTTGCAGGCGCCAAGCCGGCAGTGCAGGGAGCGAGGGGGAGGGAAAAGAAAAGGGACGGCCATTGCCGTCCCTTTTTCAATTGCTATGGGTCACATTACCGCTTGGTCACGAACTCTTCCGCGCTGGTGGGGTGCAAAGCCACGGTGGCATCGAAATCTGCCTTGGTGGCGCGCCACCCGTTCGATGCAAGCCGCCCGAACTTGCCTTGGCGTCAAGTTAGCGCATCGTTACAAACTCTTCCGCAGAGGTCGGGTGCAACGCCACGGTGGCGTCGAAATCTGCTTTGGTGGCGCCCATCTTGATGGCGACGGCGAAGCCCTGCAGGATCTCATCCATGCCGAAGCCGATGCCATGCAGGCCGACGATCTTCTCCTCGGGACCCACGCAGACCAGCTTCATCTCGGTGGCCTGCCGGTGGGCAGTCACCGCGGTGTACATGGCGGCGAAGGAGGAGGTGTACACCTTCACATTGCTTTCGCCGTATTCGGCCTGGGCCTGGGGCTCGGTGAGACCGATGGTACCGATGGGTGGGTGGCTGAACACCACGGTGGGCACCAGGGCGTAATCCATCTTGGCCTCCGGCTGGCCGCCAAACAGACGCTCGGACAGGGCGCGTCCGGCCTTGACCGCCACCGGCGTCAGTTCGATGCCGCCGGCCATGATGTCTCCGACGGTGTAGATCCCCTCCACGTTGGTGTTCTGGTACTCGTCCACCGGAATGTAGCCACGGTTGTCAGCTTCAACACCGGCGGCCTCAAGATTGATCTTGTCGGTGGCCGGCTCGCGGCCGATGGCCCAGATCAGACAGTCGATGTTGAGGCTGGTTCCGTTCTCCAGGTGCAGGGTGAGGCTGCCATCTTCCTCTTTGACCAACTCTTTGGGGATCGATTGGGTATGCAGGGTAGGCCCCTCTTCCGCCATCAGTTTGCTCAGGGTCCCGGTGATCATCGGGTCAAAGTTTCTCAGCGGTGCGTGCTTGCGCACCAGCAGGTGGGTTTCCGATCCCAGGCTGTGTAGCACGCCGGCCAGTTCGACGGCGATGTAACCGGCACCGATGACGGCAACGCGCTTAGGTTGTTCGGTGAGGGCGAAGAAGCCGTTGGAGTCGATCCCATGTTCCGCGCCCGGGATGGCCGGGATGGTGGGTCGGCCACCGGTGGCGATCAGGATATGGGGGGCGGTGTAGTGCTCACCGTTGACCTCGACGGTTTTATTGTCGACAAAGCGGCCGAACCCTCTCACCAGGGTCACGCCGTTGGCGTCCAGGCCACGGTTGTAACCGCCGTGGATCCGCTCGATGTAAGCCTCACGGTTTGCTATCAGTTTGCCCCAGTCGAAGCGGTTCAGGGTGGTATCGAAGCCATAGTCCGGTCCGTACAGCTTGATCGCTTCGGCGACCTGGGCACCAAACCACATCACCTTCTTCGGCACACAGCCGACATTAACGCAGGTACCGCCGAGGTGTTCGGCTTCGATCAGCAGCACTTTTGCGCCGCGCATTGCGGCCCGGTTGGCTGAAGCGATGCCGCCGGAGCCGGCGCCAAGAACGATGTAGTCAAATTGCTGTGCCATGGGGAGCTTCCTTTACCTGAAGTGGAGCAAAACGTTTGGCCCGAGTTGTACCCTGATCCGGCGATGGGCTCAACCACAAACAAAGGATTGCCCCTATCGGAAACGGCGTTCAGGGTGTGTGTCCAAACGGGGTGGCTGACGATGCCCGATCCCTTTGCACTTGGGGATGGCCAAGTGCGCCTGGGAACCGGGTTGTGGCTTACTCCTATCGGCTCGGCTTGCTGGAGCTCCTGCACCTCACCGATTTGCGCCGCCAAACGCTTTACACCGCCACTCTCTGTTTTATCTTGGTTTTAATCTCAATCGGTGGCTCCGGTTTTGCTTTGGAGGAGAGTAGCGATGCTGAGAAAGATGCTGCGAAAAATATTGGAAAAATGGATTTCCCGGCGCGAGCGTGCGAAGCGCCCCACCTTCCAGCCCGACTACCCGCCGCAGAAGCCGGGGGATTTCACCTACGACGACCGCCTTTCCACCGGACCGCACTTTCCCCGAGACGACTGACTGGCGCTCAGGTCTGCCTTACCGTCCAACCCCTACGTAGGGGATACCGGCTAGGGCGACCAGCTCCCGATCGGCGGTGGCGAGATCTTCAAGGTTGAAGTCGGCGAGACGGTCGTGGCCGCAGGCCCGAGCCATCACGGCCATCAGTGCGGTAGCACTTTTCAGGTAGCGAGCCACCCGTTTGGGCCCCTCGACGGTATCGAGGCGCCGCCGCAGCGAGGGATCCTGGGTGGCGATACCACTGGGGCACTGGTTACTGTGACAGATCCGGGCCGCCACGCAGCCCAGGGCCTGGATCGCGCTGTTGGCCAGGGCGATGCCATCGGCACCCAGTGCCAGGGCCTTGACGAAATCCGCCGGGGTGCGAAGCCCCCCGGTGATGATCAGCGTGACATTCCTTGCCCCCTGCTCATCCAGGTAGCGTCGGGCCCGGGCAAGGGCGGGGATGGTGGCGACGCTGATGTGATCGCGAAACAGGGCAGGTGCCGCGCCGGTGCCCCCGCCGCGGCCATCCAGGATCAGGTAATCGGCGCTGGCGTCGAGGGCAAACTGGATATCCCGCTCGATGTGATTGGCGGAGAGCTTGAAGCCGATGGGGATGCCGCCGGTGATTTCGCGCACCCGGTCGGCACAGCGGTGAAAGTCCGCCGGGGTCTGGAGGTCCCGGAAGCGGGCCGGGGAGACCGCCGGCTGTCCCGGCTCCAGGTTCCGTACCTTGGCGATCTCGTCGGTAACTTTGCTGCCGGGCAGGTGCCCGCCGGTGCCGGTTTTGGCAGCCTGCCCCGCTTTAAAATGAAACGCCTGCACCCCTTTTAACTTCGCCTCGTCAAACCCGAAGCGGGCCGGTGCCAGTTCATACAGGTAGCGGCTGCAGGCGGCCTGCTCGGCGTCCAGCATCCCCCCCTCGCCGGATCCTATTCCCGTGCCGGCCAGCTGCGCGCCTTCGGCCAGGGCAATCTTGGCTTCGCGGGAGAGGGCACCAAAGCTCATGTCCGAGATCAGGAGTGGAATGTTCAGTTTCAGTGGTTTCTGGGCGCCGGGGCCGATCACCAGTTCGGTCGCCACAGCCTCATCATCCAGCAGCGGTTGATGGGCCAGCTGGGCCACCATCAGCTGGATCTGGTCCCACTGGGGCAGGGTGTCCCTGGGTACCCCCATGGCCACCATGGGGCCATGGGAACCGCTGCCCTCCAGTCCCTCCCGCGCCAGTTGGTGGGTCATGGCCACCTGCGGCTCCTCTGCGGTCGGTCGGGCGATGGGCGCTCCCCCTTTCTCTTTTTTTTCTACCGCCTCCAGGGCCTGACCCACCTGGGCGTCGTCCAGCTGTTTATGGCTGCTGTCGCAGTAAGGCTGGTTACCACTTTGCTTGCACTGACACAGCAGCGCATCGCCATCCCGCTTGGCCTTGAACATCTGCGGGGTAAAGTCTGTTCCCTCGTGGGATCCGTCACAGAAGGGTTGGTTGGCCGAGCGGCCGCAGCGGCAGAAGGCGTACTCTTTTCCTTTCTCCAGCGTCACTTTGGCGGGGCGATTGGCGGCAACGATGGCTTTGCTCATGATGGGCTCCGTTTGGCGGTAGAGCTACAAGACTAGTCCAGCGTCCCGGTACCATTAGGACCAATCTGGGCTTGGGGCTTGAAGTTAGGGCCTAAAGGCGCCATCTATGGAGGTAATCATCACGTCCGTCGGCCTCCGACGGTTGGCCCAGTTCAAGGAGTCGCCATGACCAACCCCCTGATGGAACCCCAGTCCCTGCCCGCGTTTTCCCAGATCCGCCCGGAGCATGTTCAGCCTGCGGTGGAAGCCGCGTTAACACATTGCCGCGAGACGGTGGAGCGGGTGCTGGCCAGCGACGAGGCGGTCAGTTGGGATAGCCTGGTGGCACCCATCGACGAGGCGGACGACCGCCTGTCCCGGATCTGGTCACCGGTCAGCCACATGAACTCGGTGGTCAGCAACGACGAACTTCGAGCGGCCCACGACGCCTGCCTGCCGCTGCTGTCGGAGTACTCCACCTGGTTGGGTCAGAACAAGGCACTCTATGAGGCTTACAAGGCGCTGGCCCAGAGCGAGTCGTTTAGTGAGCTCAGTCAGGCCCAGCGCAAGGTGATAGAGAATGCCCTGCGGGACTTCGAGCTTTCCGGCATCGGCCTGCCGGAAGCCCAGCAGAAGCGTTACGGTGAGATCGTGATGCGACTGTCCGAGCTCTCCAGCCAGTACTCCAACCAGCTGTTGGATGCCACCAACGCCTGGAGCAAGCTGGTCACGGACAAGTCCGAATTGAAGGGGCTGCCGGAGTCGGCCTTGGACGCGGCTCGCCAGAGCGCCTCGGCCAGAGAGATGGAGGGGTACCTGCTGACCCTGGAGTTCCCCTCCTACCTGGCCGTCATGACCTACGCCGACAGCGCCGAGCTTCGTCGGGAGGTGTATACCGCCTTCTGCACCCGGGCATCGGACCAGGGGCCCCATGCCGGCCAGTACGACAACGGCCCGCTGATGGATGAGCTGTTGGCGCTGCGCCAGGAGCTGGCTGAACTGCTGGGTTTCGACAGCCCGGCCCATAAGTCCCTGGCGACCAAGATGGCCCAGAGCCCGGAGCAGGTGATCCAGTTTCTTAACGAGCTGGCGCTGGCCTCCAAGGGGCAGGGTGAAAGGGAGCTGAAGCAGCTGACCGAATATGCTCGGGCGGAACATGGCATCGAGGACCTCAATGCCTGGGATCTCACCTACTACGCGGAAAAGCAGAAACAGCACCTGTACCAGATCTCCGACGAGGAGTTGCGCCCCTATTTCCCCGAGGATAAGGTCCTTTCCGGACTGTTTCACACCGTCGAGCGCTTGTTCGGCGTTAAGGTGCAGGAGCGCCAGGGGGTCGATACCTGGCATCCGGACGTGCGCTTTTTCGATATTCTTGAGACCGATGGCAGCGTGCGTGGCAGCTTCTACCTGGATCTCTATGCCCGACAGCACAAGCGTGGTGGCGCCTGGATGGATGACTGCCAGGGGCGCCAGCGGCTAAGCGATGGTCGCGTACAGCTGCCAGTGGCCTACCTGACCTGCAACTTTAATGGCCCGGTGGGGGACAAGCCGGCCCTCTTTACCCATGACGAGGTGGTCACCCTGTTCCATGAGTTTGGCCATGGCATCCATCACATGCTGACCCGGATCGAAGACGCGCCAGGCGTTGCCGGGATCAATGGTGTGCCCTGGGATGCGGTGGAGTTGCCGAGTCAGTTCCTGGAAAACTGGTGCTGGGAGGAGGAAGCCCTGGGCGAGATCTCCGGCCACTATGAAACCGGGGAGCCCCTGCCTAAGGCGATGCTGGAGAAGATGCTGGCGGCCAAGAACTACCAGAGTGCGATGATGATGTTGCGCCAGCTGGAGTTCTCGCTGTTCGACTTCCGCCTGCACCTGGAGTACGCCCAGTTGGAGGGGGAGGATAAGATCCAGTCGATGCTGGACCAGGTTCGCGGTCAGGTGGCGGTGGTCAAAGCGCCGGACTTCAACCGTTTCCAGCACGGCTTCAGTCATATCTTCGCCGGAGGCTACGCGGCGGGTTACTACAGTTACAAGTGGGCGGAGGTCCTCTCCGCCGATGCGTTCTCCCGCTTCGAGGAGGAGGGGATCTTCAACCCCGAGGTGGGGGCGGATTTCCTTCACAATATTCTCGAGCGTGGGGGCAGTGACGAGCCGATGGCGTTGTTCACTGCGTTTCGCGGTCGTGAACCCGAGATCCAGGCCCTGCTGCGACACAGCGGTATCGTCCAGTGACGGCTCAGTGAGCCTGCCATCCGCAAGGGATGGGTTACAGCGCTGGTGAAAGCAACGCCCCGGTTTTTTCCGGGGCGTTTTTGTTGCAGAGCCCGCAAGGTGGAGTCGGGTATAGCTTAATCATTTGGCCGTGATGTTTTTTTCGTCACTTCTGCAGTTCAGTGGATATCACTCTCGTTGAGACTGTAATGCAGTGGGATCTGATAGCCAGCGTTTCCTGGCCGCGGTTTCTCTCTTTTTTGGGTGGAGGCCTCGTGAGCGACAACCGGCCCGAATGGGTGACTATGCATTTTATCTATTTTTTTATGTCCTAAATCTCTGATATAGGTGTGAATGCAACCAAATCGATGGTGTGTTTTCACCTGGTAGAAGGACAGACTGTGAGAATGAAGATCAGTAAGCATGGAGGCTTCCAGCGCTCCATATTGGCGACCTTAACGGCGCTTTACGTTTGTGGCGGTGCTTCGGCACTGGCCGTACCGAGCATGCAGCCGGTGGCGGGCGGCAAACTCTACGAACCGACTTTTACCGAAGCCGATCTGCTGGCGGAGGATGCCAAGCGTAAAGCGTATCTGGCGGGTGATATCTTCGTTGGTCCCGCTGGCCAGGTGAACAGCCAACTGCGCCCGCGGACGCCCCAGGAGGTGTTCCAGCCGATTGAAGGCGTGACCGGTGTTCAGCAGTATATCGTTCAGCTCAGCGGTGAGCCTGTGGCGACCTACGGCGGTGATCTGCCGGGGCTGAAGGCAACCAAGGCACCCCAAACCGGTTTGTTGATGGTGAAGGGGCGGGTGGATACCCAGTCCTCAGCGACCCAGGCATACCAGAGCTACCTGCGTGATCGCCAGTCGACCCTGGTCAACCAGGCGCGTCAGCAGGGCGCTAACATTCAGATTGAAAAGCACCTGACCCTGGCCAGCAACGCCCTGGTGGTGGAGATGACCCAGGAGGACGCGCAGATTCTGGCGCGTCAGACCGGCGTCACCAAGATCACCCAAAGCCGGGTGTTTGAGCTTCGTACTGACCGGGGCCCCGAGTTTATCGGTGCCACCTCCCTGTGGAACGGCTTGCTGCCAAACGCCAGCCTCGCGGTTCAGGGGGAGGGGATGGTCGTCGGTATCGTGGATACCGGGATCAACACCGACCACGCCGCTTTTGCCGATGATGCGGACTACGCCCAATTCAATCCCCTGGGTACCGACCAGTTCATTGGTGATTGCGAGGATGAGCCGATCCTCTGTAACAACAAGTTGATCGGCGTACGCTCCTACCCGGAGATCACCAGCGTTTACGCCGGGCCGGAGTTCCAGGACAACCCCTGGGGTGCCCCGGTGATGAAGCGTCCGGCTAACGGCGAGGATTACCATGGCCACGGCTCTCATACCGCCAGCACCGTAGCCGGCAACCGGCTCGAGAATGTCCCGCTGCAGCAGGCCAATGGCGAAGTGACCAGTGACGGGGTGGATATGCCCTTCACCTTTGCCAGCACCAGCGGCGTTGCGCCCCGTGCCCACATCGTCTCCTACCAGGTGTGTTGGCCCGGCAACGGAGGCGACCCCTATGCCGGCTGCCCCGAGTCCGCCATTCTGTCCGCTTTCGAGGACGCCATCGCCGACGGCGTGGACGTCATCAACTTCTCCATCGGTGGGGCGGAGTCCTTCCCTTGGGAAGACCCCATGGAACTCGCATTCCTGGCCGCCCGTGAAGCGGGGATCTCCGTCGCTGCCGCCGCCGGTAACGCGGGCAGCTTCTGGAGTGCTGACCACGCTTCACCCTGGGTAACTACCGTTGGTGCCGTTAGCCATGACCGCGTGCTCGATGCCGGGGTCAAGACCCTGGGCGATTTTGGTGGCGCACGCTACGTACCGAGCGCGCCGATCTCCGGCCGCAGCTACTCCGGTTCCATTACCGGTGAGGTGGTACTGGCGAGCTCCTACGACGACCCGAACCCCAATGACGAATACAACGCGGCGTCCTGCAACGCGCCTTTCCCGGCGGGGACCTTCACGGCGGACCAGATCGTGCTATGCGAGCGCGGTGATATCGCCCGGGTGGAGAAGGCGGAAAACGTCGCCGCGGGCGGCGCCGGCGGCTTCATCCTGCAGAACGTCGACTACAGAGCCAATAACGTGGTGGCGGACAAGTACGTGATCCCGGGTATCCATGTGGATATGTCGGCGCGTTACAAGCTGCGTAACTGGGTGCGTTATAACGATCCGGGCACTGCCATCGCGACCATCTCCGACTACGAAGACAAGTACTACTTCGACGAGACGCTGGCCAACAACCTGGCGCCGTTTAGCTCCATGGGGCCGAGCAAAACCAACAACACCCTGGTGCCGGACCTGTCTGCTCCGGGGGTACAGATCTACGCGGCCAATGCGGATGACCAGCCGTTCACGGCGTACCCCTCTGCATCAGATTGGACCTTCATGAGCGGTACCTCCATGGCGGCGCCCCATGTGGCTGGTGCCATGACCCTGTTGGCCCAGCAGCACCCGGACTGGACTCCGGCGGAGATCCAGTCTGCGCTGATGATGACGGCGGGTCCGGTTACCCTGAATACCGGTACTTACCTGCTGGAACCCTTCTATCACTTTATGGCGGGCGCCGGTGCCATCGATGTGGCCCGTGCGGCAGAGACCGGGCTGGTGATGGATGAAACCATCGAAAACTACCGCGATGCCAATCCGAACAATGGCGGTGTGGCCAACTGGCTCAACCTGCCCTCCATGGTGGAGATCGAGTGCGAGCAGAGCTGCAGCTTTATGCGTACCGTGACCGCGACCCGGGATGGTCAGTGGGAGGTGGAGAGCTTTGCCAAGGAGACTGGCTTTGAGGTGAGCGTCAGCCCTCAGAGCTTCCAGCTGTCGAAGGGGGAGAGTCAGACCCTGATGGTTACCGCCAAGGTGCCTGGCCTGACGGAGTATAAGGTCAATCCTCAGGAGCCGGGGGCGCCCTGGTCTGGTACCGATAACCTGAATGTTTTCTTCAATGGTGAGCTTCGCCTGACGGAAACATCCGGCGACAGCCCCAAGCTGCATATGCCCATCGTGGTGGCCAGCAAGGCAGACCAGATGCCGGTTTCCCTGGAGCTGAGTGTGACCCGTGAGCAGGGCAGCGAGACCCTGACCATGAACACCAACAGCTTCAGCGAGCTGACGCCGCGCTTCTACGGCCCAGTGGTCGGGACACAGGGCAGTGCCACCCTGGAAGCGGTGTCGTCGATGCTCACTCCGGAGAACATCGAGGCGGGCTGGGATATCCAGATGATCACCATTCCTGAAGGCACCAAGCGTTTCGTCTTCGAAGCGATGGAAGGCAAGCAGGTTTCCGGAGCGGATGATTACAACGCCCGTTACCGGAAGAGCTTCCCCTTCGTGATCATGGGTCTGGATATTAACGAAAACAACGGTTTTATCCCCTCCGAGGAGGCTACCGACACCTACGCGATTGGTAACGAGTATCGCGCTGAGCTGGTGTGTCTCTCCACCAGCCAGGCGGAGCGCAACATCTGTAGCATCGAGGATCCCACCCCGGGTAACTACTGGGTAGCGACCGCGATGGCTTACGGTGAGGCCACCGTCGAGGTGGAGACCGGCTATGCGATTCTGGCCTACGGCGATGATCGTGGCCTGCTCTCCGTAGAGGGCCCGGCCAGCTACGATGGCCATGGTGATTACCCGCTGACCCTGAACTGGGACCTGCCTCACGCAGAGCCCGGCACCGTCTGGTATGGCGGTATGGATCTGGGTGCCGGCCCGGGTGCGGAGGGGACCTTCGGCTTCACCGCCCTCAACATCCGTCGCGCCGAGGATGCCGTCAACTGGTCCGTGAGTCAGGACAAGGCCCGTGTAGGCGATGTGCTGTCGGTGTCGATGAATGTGGCACCCAACCTGGAGTCACAGGAGCGTCAGTACGATCTGCAGTTGCAACTGCCGCAAGGGATGCGCCTGTTGACCGAGACCGTTCGCGCCAACAACCCGGCGGTGGCCGAGGCGCTGATGACCAGCGATAGCGGTATTACCGTGCAGGGCGTTCAGGCATCGACCCGGGATGTGAAGCGGGAGTACCGCGTCACCACCAACCTGGATGACGCCATGTGTCATACGCCTCTGATCGATGAGTACTCCACCGGTGGCTACATCGATCTCTTCGGTGAGTTCGGCATGCAGCCCAACGCGGAGTGGTTACAGGGTGATTCCCGCACCAACTTCGATGTGCCGATCGACTGGCTGTTCTATAAGCAGGGCGCCCAGTTCGAGGTCTACAACCAGGCTAATGCCGGCTACATGCGGATGCATACCGTGGGCGCGATGCAGTTCAACACCGCTTACTGGAGCATGAGCTATCACCGTGGCCCCGGCTTCCTGCACGAGGCACTGGCGCCGTTCTGGCGTGGCAGCTTCGAGATGAAGTACCGTCGTCATTGGGAAGAGCCGTGGGGTCTGACCATCGCCAGCCAGTATGCCGACGAGCGTCCTGACCTGGGGGATCTGCTGTTCCTCGAGTTCGATCGCGTGTACGACAAGTACACCGGTGATGAGTTTGATTTCCAGGCTATCCTGCGCAGCGGCATCGATGATCACCCCGGCATGTTCGAGATCATCTACGCCTATGACAACCTGGGCTCAGACGTGGCCAAGGGCACTGTTTTCGTTGAAGGTTTCGACAGCGCCTGGTCGATGAACGCCGGTCCGAAAGAGGGCCAGCTGTACAGCGTACTGGGCTTCGATGACCTGGATACCGTGCTGCAGGACGACCTGGTGGTGTGTATGGACTACGTTGGTCCGGAACAGAGCCAGCTGTCTATCAGCTTCGATGTGGCGGTACAGCCCGAGGCCATTGGCCAGACCGGTGCCCTGACCTTCGATTACCAGCTGCAGGGTGGCGATGCCCAGACCTTCAGCCACGAGGTTCAGGTGAACGGCAACATCAAGATGATGGACCTGCCTGACATGACCGTCGATGAGAATGGTCGCATCGATGGCATCGAGGTGTTCTTCGTGGATGCGGACAAGGCGCCCAACCGGGTCGAAGTGGTGGGCGACAATGTCACTGCTGAGATCGAGGGCAACCGCTTCAACTTGATCCCGAACGCGTACTTCCACGGTGATACCGAAGTGACCGTCATCGTCCGTGACACCCTCAACAGCGGGGATATGGCCAGCACCAGCTTCATGCTGACTGTCGAGTCAGACGGCATTGCGCTCGCCACGATCACAGCCCTTGATGCCAAGGCCGTTGTCGAAGAGGGTAATATCCTGCTGAGCTTTACCCCCGACGTAGCGGGTGAGCAAGGTCTCGACACTGCCACCTATATGTGGACGCAGGTATCCGGCCCACAGGTAACCATTGAGGATGCTAAGGTGACCGAAGCACCAGCTGGCGACTACGTGTTCCAGCTTACCTACAGCGTCAATGGTGAAAGCATGAGTACTGAGGCTTCAGTTACCGTGGCGGAGCCTGCTCCGGAGGTGGAAGAACCTGCTCCGGAGGTGGAAGAACCTGCTCCGGTGTCCAAGAGCAGCAGCGGTTCACTGGGTTACCTGGCCCTGCTGATGCTGGCCCTGACCGGATGGCGTCGTCGCCAGCGGTAACCGGATTGTACGAGTCTGAGTGACGCCTCCCCGGCCCCGGGGAGGCGTTTTTTTTGGGGGGGCGCCCCTGCTCTATTTAATCACTCATATATCCTGGTGAGTGCAAATCCGGTAGAGACTTTGACCTCCCCCTGAGGGGCATGACCGGCATCAGGGGCCCACCTATCAGAGCGCCCTAACACGCAATCCCTTCCCCGCTACAACGCAACCTTCCTTTTATTTGGCTTCTTGTGACCTGGGTCCATGAAATGAGGCCGTGTCCTCCCCTGGGCAGCGGAAGCTCAATCGCTACTCATTTCGAGTCGGTATACTCTATCTAAGTTGTTGGCTTTTATCGTATTTGTTGCGCATTTAATGTGATCTGGCGCGCAGATGAATGAAGATGATTCTGGTGTGATAGCGGTGAGGATGATCAGTCGGCTGCGGCCGGCTCCCCGACATAAAAATAAAAACATAAGGAGTTGGTACATGAACAAGTCGGAACTGTTTAAGTCGCGAGAGCAGCGGATCCTGGCGGCGGCGCTGAGTACTGCCCGCAGTAAGGGCGCGCTGGATTTTCGGATGGCCGATGTCGCCCGGGAGGCGGAGTGTTCCGTAGGTACACTCTATGGTCACTTCCTCAGCAAGGAGGACATGATGGCGGCGCTGGTGCTTACGGCCTTGGACCAGCGTCAACAGGTGATGGTCGAGATCGGGCAGCTGGCCCTGACGCCTATGGAGCAGTTTGTGGTGTTGCTGATGTCGGAGCGTGCCCGCTGGACCAAGGACGAGGTGTTGGCCCAGTTGGAGATGCTGGTCGGTTACACCGAGCTGTGGCGCCGGGCGGCGGATAAGCGTCAGTTGGCCCTGCGTGAGAGCATGGCGATGTTGACGACAGCCCTCAAGACGATACTGGTTAACGCGGCTGAGGAGCAGGGGGTGAAGTTGGCCAACGTGGAGCTGCTGGTCGAGCGTTGCCGGGCACTGGTGCTTGGCGGCCAGATCTACGCTTCCAGATTGACCCTGGCACCTGCAGCCCAGCTCCAGGATGATGCTGCCCTGATGATCCCACTGATGACGCTGCTGCAACAGGCGGGGCTGTCGGTGCCGGAGGGGGATTGGCTCTCCCGATGCAGCGAAGGGTTGTTGGTGTGGGCCGACCGTATGGATGCTCCTGTGATGACCGACACCGCGGCTTAAGCGCCCGTCGCACTCCCCGCGAGGGGCGCCGGGCGCGCCCCTTGCCGATCCTGCCCTTATCCACTACCCTGCTGCCGATCCCCTCTTCGAGCATTGGCAGACCTCATGTTTCCCATCTTTCTAGACCTTGACGGCGAACGTCCGGATGAACTGCAGGCATTGGCCCAGCGTTGGGGGCTGACGCACCGCCAGGATGCGCCCTTTCGCCTGGTATTCGAGCAAGACCGTTTGCGCCTTTACGATCGGCGTCAGCCCAAGCTCGGCGCCATTGAGGTGGATCTGAGCGGCGGTGCTGCTGCACACCGGCGTAAGTTTGGGGGTGGACGCGGGCAGTCCATCGCCAAGGCGGTGGGCCTCAAGGGGGGCGCCTGCCCCAGCGTGGTGGATGCCACCGCGGGCCTTGGCCGGGATGCTTTCGTGCTGGCAAGCCTGGGCTGCAGCGTTACGCTGCTGGAGCGCCATCCTGTCGTGGCGGCGTTGTTGGAAGATGGGTTACGCCGGGCCGGTGAGGATGAGGAGATCGGTCACTGGGTTCGAAGCCGGATGCGGCTGTTTCCCGGTAACAGTCTTGAGGCGTTAGCCGATCTCGAAATTCAGCCGGAGGTGGTGTTTCTGGACCCCATGTATCCCCACCGTGCCAAGTCGGCCCAGGTGAAGAAGGAGATGCGGGTGTTCCAGGATCTGGTGGGGAGTGATGACGATGCCGATGGGCTGCTAGCGCCGGCGTTGGCTCTCGCCAGCAAGCGGGTGGTGGTGAAGCGGCCGGACTATGCCGAGGATCTGGCGGGCCGCCCCCCCACCATGGTGATCGCCACCAAGAAAAATCGTTTCGATGTTTACGTGAAGGCGGCGCTGGGCCAGTGATGCCCGAGTGTGCCTGGCTGACACCAATGCAGGCCCCGTTGGCCAGCCGTTTCTATGCGCAGGAGGGGCAGAGGGAGCGGGTGCGCCGTGATGAGCGGGTCGCGGTGGTGCGGGAGAACCACCGGATCATCGCCGCCCTGCGACTGAGTCCCCGGCAGGGGCATACGTTGCTGCGGGCCTTGCGAGTGGCGGTTGATCGTCAGGGGCGAGGTCTGGCGCTTCGACTGCTGCAGTTTGCCCTGGCAGAGACCGGGTCCTCTGTATGGTGTTACGCCCTGCCTGAACTGGAGCCGCTCTATCGACGGGTGGGCTTTGTCCCGGAAAGTACCGCGCCCGGTCCCATTATTGACCCCTTCAAGGCCTACTGTCGCAGGCAGTCCCTGCGTTTGATGCAGTGGCGGCCGCCATCCGAATAACCATTGAGGTTTGGCATGGGTTTTAGCGGTGAAATTTGCGACAATGCTGGGACTGTATGCCTAAGAACAAGGAGTTGCCGATGTTAGCGCCGGCCATGGTCGAAAAGCTTAATGAGCAGATTAACCTGGAGTTTTTCTCTTCCAACCTCTACCTGCAGATGAGCGCCTGGTGTGAAGACAAGGGCTACGAAGGGGCAGCGGAGTTTATGCTGGCCCATGCCGATGAGGAGATGGGCCACATGCGGCGCCTGTTCACCTACGTCGGCGAGGCGGGGGGCTTGCCGCTGATCGGTGCGATTGAGGCCCCGGATCATGAGTTTGAAAGCCTCAAGGATCTGATGGCCAAGACCTATCAGCATGAGCAGCTGGTGACGCGCAAGATCAACGAGCTGGCCCATGCGGCTTTCACCAACCAGGACTACTCCACCTTCAACTTCCTGCAGTGGTACGTGGCTGAGCAGCATGAGGAGGAGAAGCTGTTTAAGGGGATCCTCGACAAGATTGAACTGGTTGGGGCAGAGGCTCAGGGGCTTTACATGATCGACAAAGAGCTGGCAGTACTGGCCAAGGCGGAAAGCGCCAGCGTAATGCAGAACGGCGCTCAAGGCTAAGCGATAAGCGACGCCCAAGACGGATGGCACTGGCCATCCGTTTTTGTTTGCCCGTCCGGTCCGGACCTGGCAACGTCCCCCTCGGGCCCCTGGTTGAGGCAACCCCGGACGGTTTCGCCGGCTGTCACAACCCCTTTTTCACGGCAGTCTTTTTGCGTCGCATTTGCCCCAGACGGGTGAGCTGTTACCATCCATTTAGAGACACATTCATTGCGATGGCGGGTTGAAAATGAACGACTTGGAGTTGGTTCGGCGATTTGATCGTGCCCTGTTCGAGGATTACCGTCTGGCCCGCAGCTACTGCCTGGATGTCCCTACCTACGCCCTGGTTCATCTGCGCAGCGTCGCCCACCGTCTGACCTCAGCGCTGGGCAGCCGCTTCGCCATCGAGTTTCGCAGTAAGAACCTCTACGACCGCATCGAGCAACTGGCCCGCGCAAAGCGGATGGATATGCGTCTCGCCCGAAAGCTCCACAAGCTTCGCAATGAGGGCAACAAGGGGGCGCACCCGGAAAAGTACCGGCTGACGCCGGAACAGCTGGTGCAGCTGGCGGCCAAGTGTGTCAAAGATGCCGCCCGACTCTGTGCCGAGCTATATCCGCTGCTGCTGGATAGCCCGACACCCCACTGGCAGTTTGAGCCTGTCGATGCCGAAGCGGGCCGGGAGCTGTGCTACCGGGCAGTGATGGAAGATGACGCCGAGGCGCAGTACCTGGTAGGGCTCTCCCTGAAATCCCGGGCACTGATGCAGCGGGAGCGGGCGCAATCCTTTGCCTTGGCTAATGACAGTGACACCGTCGATCTCGGCGCCAGCCTCAAGGTGCTTAAACAGGCTGCTTACTGGTTTGAGCGAGGAGCACAGAGCCATCCCGGGGCCCGCTTTGAGCACGGCGTGGCGCTGCTGCACGGTTACGCGGGTCACAGTGATACGACCCGGGCACTGGAACTGATTGAGGCCGCGGCCAGCGCCGGTGTGGCGGATGCTCAGGCCCTGCTGGGCTACTTCTATCAGACCGGCAGCCATGGCTACCATGCCGACCCACTGAAAGCTCGCCACCTGCTCAAGGCGGCGGCGGAACAGGACCAGAGTGAAGCGATGGCCAACCTGGCGGTGCTCTATTATCAGGGGGCATTGGGCCAGTCGGATCTGCCTAGGGCCCGGCACTTCGCGCTGCAGGGTGCGCAGGCGGGCTATCCCCATGCCCAATACCAGTTGGCGGTGATGCTGCTGGCCGGGGAGGGGGGAGAGGTGGATCTGGAACAGGGGCTGCAGTGGCTGCAAGCGGCAGCTGAACAACATTACCCCGAGGCACTGGCAGACCTGGCACAACGAAAGCTCGATGGCGATGGGGTCGAGGCCAGCCCCGCGTCGGCGGCGGCGCTCTATCGGGAGGCGATACGTTATGGGCGCCTGCCCAGGGCGATGTTCGAGCTGGCGATGGCGCTGTTCGATGGTGAGGTGCCGGATCGGGACCTGAATGAGGCCGCTCGCTTACTGCATCTTGCTTACCGATATGCGGTACCGGGCAGTGAACTGGCGCTGGCGATCTGGCATACCGCACCGGAGCTGGTGGGCCAGCTCGAGGGGCAGGCGACTCTGGCTGCCGGCCGCGCCCTGTTTGATGCCGAGGGCCACCCATTGCGGGTTGATGATGCACTGGCCTGAGGGAGCCGGAGAGTTGGTGGCCCGGGGAGCGAGAGTGGTACTGCGCCGCTTCGGTTCGGATGATGTTGCCGGATTCTATGCCATGAATGCGGACTCCAGGGTGCTGCGCTACACCGGAGACCAACCCTTTGCCGATGAGGCGGCCTGCCGCGCCTTTCTAATGGGTTACGATCACTATCTTCGTCACGGCTTTGGACGCTGGAGCCTCTACCTGGCGGATGGTCGCTACGCCGGTTTCTGTGGCCTGCGCCGGGATGATGGTCTGGTTGACCTGGGATTTCGCCTCCCCTTTGCACTTTGGGGGCAGGGGCTGGCCTCTGAGGCGGGCGCCCTGGCACTGAGGCTGGGGTTCGAAGTGTATGGCCTTGGCAGCATTATCGGCCGGGCTCGGACAGATAACCCGGCCTCCTGCCGGGTTCTGCAGAAACTCGGCATGGCAGAGGCAGGAACGGAGTGTCGGGAGGATGGCCTAGAGTGGCGCCGTTTCACCGTGAACCGTGCCGATTGGCGCGCTCGGTCAGAGGCCGGTCGGGAACCCTGAGGATCCGCAGGGGCGCTTTCCTGCGATGCCGTTGCGAAAGCGGATGAGCTAACCTTGAATCAGCGCTGATTGATAACCCTTTTCTTTTCCCGGGTCTGGCGATGGGCCCTGGGGAAGGCATCATGGTCATGCTGTCGAATCCATTCTTAATGTCAGGAGGCATCCGTGGTCGAACTTGCTCTGGGCCTGCTGCTGTTCTTCCTGCCCCACCTGATGGTGGGGCAGGCGCCCATGGTGCGCCTGCGTCAACGCCTCGGGGCCAAAGGTTACCGCGGAGTATTCAGCCTGGTGGTGCTCCTGGGGTTGGTGCTTATCGTGGTTGGAATGGGACGGGTCGATGATGTCCGGTTGTATCAACCACCGGCCTGGTCACAGCACCTGGCCCCCCTACTGATGCTGCTGGCCTGTTACCTGCTGCTGCTTTCCCAGCTTGGTGGTGCGATAAGCCGTCAAACAGCCCACCCGATGTCCTTGGCGGTGCTGCTTTGGGCCCTGGCACACTTGGGCGCCAATGGCGGGCTGAGCGGCACTTTGCTGTTTGCCACGTTTGCCCTCTATTCGCTGCTTGCCATCTGGCGTCAATACTTGAGGGGAGTCCGGCCCCGCCTGCGTCCCGGTCGTCTCGGCAGGCACCACGAGATCTGGCTGGCGTTATTCACCTTGGCGCTGTTTCTGTCGCTACTCCTGCTGCATCCCCATCTGTTCGGTGGGCGAAGTTTGGTCTGAATCCTGGCGCCACATTGTTCCACCTGCCACCCGCACTGCGGAGCAACGTGGCCGTCGCTGTTCAGGCTTCAACTGGTTACGAATCATCCCCCCGTTGGCGCCGACAGGGAAGGCGCCAGCCGGTCTGCTGTGGCGTCCAGATTGTGCCTCGGTTAGGCTCTGATATAGTGAGCCGTTTATCTTTGCCGGAGAGTCATCATGGCCGTTATCCCGAAAAACTACGCCAGCCTGGAGCAGGGCTATAGAGACAGGGCGCTGAAGCTGTTTCCCTGGGTCTGTGGCCGTTGCGCCCGTGAGTTCCAGTACTCCAATCTGCGAGAGCTGACGGTGCACCATGTGGATCATGACCACACCAACAACCCGGCCGATGGCAGCAACTGGGAGCTGCTGTGCCTGTTTTGCCATGACAACGAGCATGAGAAATACACTCAGGCTGCGCAATATGGCAGTACCGTGCTGGCGGGAGAAGATCTCAAGCACGATGTGGCGACTCATAACCCCTTCGCCGATCTCAAGGCGATGATGGGTAACAAGCGCTGAAGTGGTACTCAATCTGTAAAGGAGCGCAACAGATGCACGAGTTAAAACAGTGGGGCTTAGGCGTCCTGACAGCAGTGGCACTGCTGGGGGTCAGTGGATGCGGCGAGTCGCAACCGGATGCGGGGGTGAACCCCGATTGGCCGACCATCGAAGGGGAGGCGTATTACCGGGAACGGATGCTGCTGCGGCCAGGAACCACCATGACGGTGACCCTGGAGGATGTCTCCAAGCAGGATGTGGCAGCAACGGCGGTCGCCAAGACCGCCATGGAGGTTCAGGGGGCGCCACCGTTCGTGTTTGCTCTGCAGTACGATCCGGCGTTGATCGATCCCCGAATGCGCTATTCGCTCAAGGTGCGTGTTGAGGAGGAGGGCCAGTTGCGCTTCATCAGCGATCGCCATGAAGATCCCTTCGAGGGTGACAATCGGATCCTGCTGATCGGCGCGGGTGGCCAGCCTCGCTAGCGCCCCGAGGCGCGGTTGAAGCCGCCGGCGGCCTCATCCTGCGCCTCATCCGGGTCTTCGTCCATCTGCTCGCAGAGCATTAACCGCCGAAGCTCGGCGGGCGGCACCAGTTCATAACGGCTGAAGGTCATCGACAGCTGACCTTTGCCGGCGGTCATCCCCTTGATCCGGGTGGCGTAGTCATCCAGTGCTGCCAGCGGGGCTTCGGCGAGGACAGCGACCAATTGGTTGGGGCGTACTTCGGTGCCGCAGATCATCCCCCTGCGCGACGTGAGATCGCCGGAGATATCACCGATCTTCTCCTGGGGAACCAGCACCTCCAGTTTCACCAGCGGCTCCAGCAGGGCCGGTTCCGCCTGTTTGGCGGCCTCAATAAAGGCTTTCTTGCCCGCCATCACAAAGGCGATCTCCTTGGAGTCTACCGGGTGGTGTTTACCATCCAGCAGGACGACCCGGATATCCTGCATCGGGTAACCCGCCAGAACCCCTTCGTTCATCGCCTCGATCACCCCTTTTTTTACCGCCGGGATGAAGGGGGCAGGGATGGCACCCCCGACTACCTCACTGACGAACTCAAAGCCTTCCTCGCGCTCAAGTGGTGAAATTGCGAGCGCCACTTCGCCAAACTGGCCCGCTCCACCGGTCTGTTTCTTGTGGCGGTAGCGGGCCTCGGCCTCCAGGGTGATGGTTTCCCGATAGGCCAGCGAGGGTTTGTGGGTCTCCAGCTCAAGGTTGAACACCTGTTGCGCTTTTTCCAGCGCGATCTGAAGGTGCATCTCCCCCAGGCCCTGAAGCACCGTTTCGTTTTCGCTTCCGGCATGGGTGATCTGCAGGCTGGGGTCTTCACTCACCAGTTTGTTCAGCACTTCCGCCAGTTTCTGTTCATCCCCCCGCCGTTTCGGCTGTACGGCCAGGGCAAATAGGGGCTGGGGCAGCTCGGGATCGGGCAGATGGAAGTTATCCTCTTCGTGGTTGTCATGCAGGATGGCGCCTACCTCGAGCCCCTCTATTTTGGCGACGGCACAGATGTCGCCGGCGACACCCTCCTGGATATCGAGCTGTTTGCGTCCCTGAAGTTTCAGTAGGTGGGTGATCTTGACCGCTTTGCGTTGGCTACCGAGGAACAGCTTCTGTCCCTTTCGAACCTTACCCTGGTAGATGCGAAAAAGACCCAGGCGGCCGGCATAGGGATCGATGACGATACGGAACAGGTGCGCCAGCAGGTGCGCATCGGCGTCGGGGGTGATCACCACCGGCTGGGCCTCCTCACCGAAGCCATTGAGGAACTCGGGCGGGTTAGCCTCCAGCGGACTGGGCATCACCTGCGCCAGGGCATCGAGCAACAGGTCGATGCCCTGGTCCCGTTCAACGCTGGTAAAACAGACGGGAACCAACTCCCCCTGTCGCAGCGCCTTCTCCAGAGGGGCATGAAGCTGCTGTGGCGTTAATGTTTCGTCCTGCTCCAGGTAGAGGTTCATCAGTGCCTCATCCTGCTCCACCACCACGTCCACCAGGGCTTCCTGGCAGCGGGTAGCGTCCGCAAACAGGGTGGGGGTTTCAAAGTCCGGCTGCAGGTAGCAGTCCACCACGGCCTGTCCGTCGGCACTGGGCAGGTTCAGGGGAAGGCAGCCATGACCGAACTGCTCCTGGATCTCCGTCAGTAGCGGCTCCAGCTGAGACGGGTTGGTGTCGATCTGGTTGATCACTATCATCACTGACTTGCCCTGCTGACGGGCGAGTTCGAAAGCGCGCTGGGTGACCGACTCGATCCCCCTTGCGGCGTTGATCAGCAGTAGGGCCCCCTCTACTGCCGGCATCACCAGCTGGGTGCGACCAAAGAAGTCGGGTAATCCGGGGGGGTCGATCAGGTTGATGTGGCGCCCCTGGTGGTCCAGCGAGAGGACACTCGGTTCGAGGCTATGGTGGTGGGCGTGTTCCTGGGCGGTAAAATCCGCGTGGTTGGTACCGTCATCAACCCGGCCCTGTTTGTGGATGGCCCGGGCATGAAAGAGCAGGGCCTCCAGCAAACTGGATTTTCCGCTGCCAGCGTGGCCAATCAGGGCGACATTCCTGATTGCATCGGTACTGTGGTCGGGCATGAATCGCTCCTCTGGATTTTGGCGTTCTGGAAGATGAGTTAGTTGCCTATATTCCCGGTTATTGACGACGCTAAAGGGTTTAAGCTCAGGTAGATACAGCATAGTCGCCCCAGCGCTCTAAGGAGGGTTCCTCCCATGGAAAATGGCTACTTCAACAGCGCCAGCCTGGCGTTTCTTACTCAATTGCGTCGCCACAATGAGCGAACCTGGTTTCATGCCAACAAGCCCGATTATGAACACTATGTTCGGCAGCCGGCGCTTAACCTGATCGCCAATTTCGCCCCTAGGTTGGCGGAGTTTGCTCCGCGTTTTCGGGCGGAAGCGAAGCGGGTGGGGGGGTCCCTGATGCGGCCCTACCGGGATACCCGCTTTGCCAAAGATAAGACCCCCATCAAGACCAACGTGGGGATCCAGTTTCGTCATGATCTGGGCAAGGACGTGCATGCACCGGGCTACTACCTGCATATTGAACCGGGGGCCAGCTTTCTCGGTGTCGGCACCTGGCGGCCTGACCCCAAAGCCCTGGCGGCCATTCGGACCGCCATCGACCAGGCCCCGCTGCGCTGGCTGGCGGCCCGGGATGATGGGGCGTTCTGCGGTCGCTTCCAACTTTCCGGTGACAGCCTGGTTCGACCGCCGCGGGGCTATGACAAGGACCATCCCCAGCTGGAGGACATTAAGCGCAAGGACTTCATCGCCATCCACCGCCTGGAGGATGGTGAAGTGCTGGGCGAGGCGCTGCTGGATCGGATGGAGGCGGTCTACCGGGAGGCGGAACCCTTTATGCGATTCCTCTGCCAGGCGATGAAGGTGCCGTTTTAGGCTTCAGCTTTTGCGTCAGCTCCGGCGTGCTCGACTCGACCCCAGCCTGGGCACTCCTTAGCCGCGAGCGGCAGCGACACCTTTGTCCTGGATCAGCGCTGGTATGAGATCGCCCCCTAGCCCATAAACAGCAACGCCCGCATGCGCGGGCGTTGAAAATTCGGGTGGTTACCACATCAGATCATCGGGGATCTGGTAGTCGGCGTAGGGATCATCCTCGTCCAGTTCCGCTTGGGTGTTACGGTCGTTGCGCAGCACGATGAAGCTGTCGTCCCGTTGGGCGACCTTGTCCGCCACCCCGGTGGGGATCAGGTAATAGCTCTGCTCCAACTTGGCGATCGCCAGTTGACCGTTGACCAAACCACGCTGCAGGGCTTCGGTGACAAACACCTTGGTGATGGTGCCCTGATCGGAAAAGTTGTAGGGGATCTCCCCGCGATCTCTAGGCTGTGCATTGCTGGTGATCAACTGACGGATCTGCGCCTGCAGCGCCTTTTTATCCGCCTCTGCCTTGCGCTCGGCATTGAGCAGGCGATCTTTTTCCGCTTGTTCCAGCTTCTTTTTGGCAGCCAGCTCCTTGGCTTCGTTGACCACCTTC
The DNA here is from genome assembly GCF_039544205.1 of Ferrimonas gelatinilytica. Lineage (NCBI taxonomy): Bacteria > Pseudomonadati > Pseudomonadota > Gammaproteobacteria > Alteromonadales > Ferrimonadaceae > Ferrimonas > Ferrimonas gelatinilytica. The sequence goes on from NZ_BAABLF010000014.1 coordinate 51,300, forward strand.
TTGCCGGATTTCAGCGCGCGGTGTTTGGCCTTGTTGGCTTTCTTGGCGTCGTGCTTGCTGACAAGCCCCGCCTTCATCAGTTGATCTTGCAGTGACATGGTGGATTCTCGCGGTGGGTTATGCCGGTTAATTGTATCAACTTGCCGGCTCAGAGGGCACCGGCAAAGTCCAGCTGGCGCCAGGCTTCGTAGCTGACGATGGAGACGGCGTTGGCCAGGTTGAGGCTGCGGGCGTCCTTGAGCATGGGGATGCGGATCCGCTGTTCGGCGGGGATAGCTTCACGCACCTCCGCTGGCAGCCCCCGGCTCTCAGGGCCAAACAGCAGCACGTCACCGGCCCGGTAGCTCGGCTCGGTATGGGGACGGCTGCCCTTGGTGGTGAGGGCAAAGATGCGCCGTCCCGCCATCGCTGAGAGAAACGCGGGGTAGTCCGGGTAGCGGGTGACCGAGGTGAGTTCGGCGTAGTCCAGTCCGGCCCGGCGCAGTTTCTTCTCTTCCATGTCGAAGCCCAGAGGCTCGATCAGGTGGAGATGACAGCCGTTGTTGGCACAAAGACGGATGATGGCGCCGGTGTTGGGGGCGATCTCCGGCTCATAGAGGGCAATTTCAAACATAAACGGGGTTCCTGACGCTGATGCGCCCGTTTTACTCTGGCCCGCGGGCAAAGGCAAGTACCCGCCCTCCCCAGAGGCAGGCCTGAGACAGGGCATGAACTCAACAGCAAGCTGCAACCTGGCGCAAGGGGATGTCGGATGAGAAGCCAGGGCATTGCGTCTCGCGTTGCACAACGAGCTGATACACTGGATCAAAGGGACTATTGCAACTGGAGACAGCATGTCCTCCCCTCCTGCCTCTGACGCCTCGAAGCAGTATGAACGCTGGATCCACCTGGCCACCCGAGCTTCGGTGGCTACGGCGGTGGTGTTGATCCTGGCCAAGCTGGCGGCCTGGCTCCTTTCCGGCTCTGCTAGCCTGTTGGCCTCCCTGACCGACTCCATGATGGATGCCATGGCCTCCCTGGTGAATTTCTACGCCCTTCGACTGGCGCTGCAGCCGGCGGATCATCACCACCGGTTTGGTCACGGCAAGGCGGAGCCGCTGGCAACCCTGGCCCAGTCCGGATTCATTCTCGGCTCGGCGATGCTGTTGCTGTTTCACGGTGTTGAGCGCGTTTTCTCGCCGGTGGAGGTCAGCCACTCCGGCCTCGGGATCGGAGTGACCCTCTTCGCCATCCTGGCAACTTTGCTGCTGTTGGCCATACAGCGCCGAGCGGTGGCTGCTACCGGCTCCACCGCCATCGCCGCCGATGCCCTGCACTATCGCTCTGATCTGCTGCTAAACGGTGCCGTACTGTTGGCCCTGGCGCTGGCACAGTGGGGGATGGCATGGGCCGATGGCGCTTTTGCGGTGGTGATCGCGCTCTATATCGGTTGGGGCGCAGCCGGGTTGGGCCATGAAGCGGTTCAGCTTCTGCTGGATCGGGAGGCGGATCCGGATATCCGGCTCAAAGTGGTGGAACTGGTGGAGCAGGACGGCAACGTGCGTGGGATCCATGACCTGAGAACCCGTGTTTCCGGCAATACCCTCTGTGTGCAGATGCATCTGGAGTTGGATGCCCAACTGCTGCTGCGCGACGCCCATGCCATCGCCGATGGGGTGGAGCAGCGTATCCGCCGTGCCTTCCCCCACGCCGATATCATCGTACACCAGGACCCGGTGTAGCTCGCCCAAGCCGGTGTTAACTCTCCATCTTCAGCTCTTTGAGCTTTCGGGTCAGGGTGTTGCGGCCCCAGCCGAGCAGGCGGGCGGCATCCTGTTTATGTCCCTGACTGTGGTGCAGGGCGACTTTTAGCAGGGTGCGCTCGAAAGCGGGTTGGGCCTGTGCCAGGAGATCCTCCTCGCCCGCTTCCAGCGCCTGGCCCACCCAGAGTGCCAGCTGTTCTGTCCAGTCGCCGGTCTCCTGGTGGGATGCCACGGCGTTGAGCTCCGGCGGCAGATCGGTCTCCAGGATAGCCTGTCCGGACGCCATCACCGTCATCCAGCGGCAGGCATTTTCCAGTTGCCGCACGTTGCCCGGCCAGTCGAAACGGCAGAGGCGCTTCTCCGCTTCGCTGCTGAGCTGCTTGGGCTCGCCGCCGAGCTCCTCCGCGGCCTTGGTCAGGAAGTGGCGGGCGAGCGTCGGGATATCTTCTCGCCGCTCATTGAGCGGTGGGAGCTGGATCCGGAATACGTTGAGGCGATGGAAGAGATCCTCCCGAAATAGCCCGTCGCGAACCCGGGACTCCAGGTTCTGGTGGGTAGCGGCGACGATGCGCACATCCACCTTTATCGGCTGATGGCCGCCAACCCGGTAAAACTGACCGTCTGCCAGCACGCGGAGCAGGCGGGTCTGCACATCCAGGGGCATGTCCCCGATCTCGTCCAGGAACAGGGTGCCCCCGTTGGCCTGCTCGAAACGGCCCTGGCGTAACCCACCGGCACCGGTAAAGGCCCCTTTTTCATGACCAAAGAGCTCGGATTCGATCAGGTCCTTGGGGATGGCCGCCATGTTGAGGGCGACAAAGGGGTGGTCGGCGCGGGGGCTGTGCTTGTGCAGGGCGCTGGCGACCAGCTCCTTACCGGTGCCGGATTGGCCATTGATCAGCACGCTGATGGAGGAGCGGGCCAGTCGGCCGATGGCGCGGAACACCTCCTGCATTGCAGGTGCCTCGCCGAGGATCTCCGGAACCGCCTGGCGCTGAGGTCGGGTGCGACGGGTACGGCTGGCGCTGTGCTCCAGGGCCCGGCGTACCAGAGCCAGGGCTTCATCGATGTCGAAGGGCTTGGGCAGGTACTCGAACGCACCGGCCTGGTAGGCCCCGACCGCGCTGTCGAGGTCCGAGTGGGCGGTCATGATCAGTACCGGCAGCTCAGGGTGCTGGCTCTTGATCCTTTGCAGCAGCGTGAGTCCGTCGGTACCGGGCATGCGGATATCCGACAGGATAACCTCGGGCTGGCTGTGTTCCAGCGCCTGCCACAGGGACTCAGGGTGGGAGAAGCTGGTGCAGCTTATCTCTGCCCGTTTTAGTGCGCGCTCCAGTACCCAGCGGATGGAGCTGTCATCATCCAATATCCAGACTTGTTCGCTCACGGTGCCTCCTTTTCAAAGATGAGTGGCAGCAGCAGGGTGAATTCGGTGTGGCCTGGCCAGCTTTCCAGCTCGATCCGTCCCTGGTGTTGGCTGACGATGTTCTGGGCGATGGAGAGGCCCAGGCCACTGCCATCGGCTTTATCGGTGACCATGGGGTAGAACAAAGTGTCTCGCAGCGCACTGGGGATCCCGGGGCCGTTGTCGATGATGCTGACGGACACCACCTGACGATGGCGCTTGCCGGCAATGGTGGCGGCTCCTTGGCTGCGGGTCCGCAGCATCAACCTGGGTTGCCCTTCCGGCAGCGAAGACATCGCCTGGAGCGCGTTGCGCAGGATGTTGAGCAGGGCCTGCTGCAGCTGTTCGTTGTCCATCAAAAAATCGGGAATGGAGGGGTCATAATCGCGCTCGATCTGCAGCGGCCGCTCGCTCTCGAGTTGGCAGAGTCGGCTGGTCTGCTCCAGCAGTTTATGGATGTTGGCTAACTGCCATTGGCCCGGATGCTGGGGGCCCAGTAGCCGGTCGACCAGGTTACGCAGTCGGTCTGCCTGCTCGATAATGATGGCGGTAAACTCTTTGAGTTCGTCGGTTGCCAGCTCCATCTCCAGCAGCTGGGCTGCCCCGCGCAGTCCCCCCAGGGGGTTCTTGATCTCATGGGCAAGGCCACGCACCAGAAGTTGCGCAGCGTGGTGCTGGGCATACTGCTGTATCTCCTGACTGATACGGTGCTGTTGATCCACAACCCGTGCCTCGATCAGGGTATGGCCCTCCCCCAGGGGGCTGAACGCCAGGTCGACGGTGTGATGCTGGTTATCCAGGGTCAGCAGTGACAGGGCATACAGGGAGCGACCCTGGTCACCGGTCAGGGCCTGTGTCAGTGTCGTGTTATCGGCGGAGATCTGGCTGTAGAGGGTCTCCAGCGGGCAGCCCAGCATACGGCGACTGCCCATCCCGAGCAGTTGCTCTGCCGCCATGTTGGCGTACTGAACCTGGCGATTCGGGTCCAGCCGCAGCACAGCGGTGGAGAGGTGATCTAACAGTTGTGGGTCAGGGGCTGAGCCCATGGGGTGCATCCTTCTCGCTAGCTTGTGCGATCTGGCACCACCATAGCACTGCACCAAAAGGGTGCATAGTCTCAGCTTACTTCGGCATGGCCCCCCGGGGCGTTGGCTTGGGCTGCGGGCGTTTTGCCGGGATAAGAATCGAATGGCGATGCAGATAAACGGTTCTTAATGGGCTTGATGCAAGGACTTTGCCGTTTTTGTCGACCACCTTGGCTTGAAGTTGATGTTCGCCCCGATCCAGGTTGTCCAGGGCGAAGGAGCCACCTCCGCCGAGGGTGCGGACCTGAACGCCGTCGAGAAACAGCTGCACCCGGTGGCCGTCGGCCAGTTCCGGCTCGAGGCTGATGTCCAATCCAAGCTGACCGTTATTGTCTCGGACGGTGGCTTCCTCCGAGGGGCTTCGGATCCCGATCTTATACTCAGGGCCGCTCTCCTCCACCGGTTTGGGGGTCACCGGGGGCGGGGAGGGCAGGGAGATGGTGCTGCCCTCGCTGAGTGCAACAGACTCGGCCCCTGGCTGGGGCTTATCGGAGTAGTGAACCTGGCCGTTCTCATCCACCCACTTGTAGATCTGGGCGGTGCCACATAAAGGAATAAAAAGTAGGGAGATCAAAAACAAACGGCGCATGGTTTAGCTCCAGAGTTTGCCATCGGATGCTTCTCTGAGTGTAGTGTCTGCCTGCAAAGAAAAAAACCCACCCGGGCACCGGGTGGGTTTTGAGAGTGCCTGTGAACGACTTTGTTTTTATTGAGGGTACACAGGTTTGATCACCGCAGTAAGGCGTCGAAGGGCCTTACACGCTGTAGTACATCTCGAACTCAACCGGGTGAGTGGTCATATCCAGACGCTCAACTTCGGCCCGCTTCAACTTGATGTAGGAGTTGATGAAGTCATCGGAGAATACGCCACCGGCGGTGAGGAACTCACGGTCCGCATCCAGGCAGTCCAGCGCCTGAGAGAGGCTAGAGGCCACGGTCGGGATCTCAGCCGCCTCTTCTGCCGGCAGGTCGTAGAGATCTTTGTCCATCGCTTCGCCGGGATGGATCTTGTTGATGATGCCGTCCAGACCCGCCATCAGCATGGCTGAGAAGGCCAGGTAGGGGTTGGCAGTCGGATCCGGGAAGCGCACCTCGATGCGGCGGCCTTTCGGGCTTGGTACCACGGGGATACGGATGGACGCGGAGCGGTTACGGGCGGAGTAGGCCAGCATGACCGGGGCTTCAAAGCCGGGTACCAGACGCTTGTAGGAGTTGGTCGAGGCGTTGGCAAAGGCGTTGATGGCACGGGCGTGCTTGATGATACCGCCGATGTAGTACAGCGCGGTTTCGGACAGGCCGCCGTACTTGTCGCCGGCAAAGAGGTTCACGCCATCTTTGCTCAGAGACTGGTGGCAGTGCATGCCGGAGCCGTTGTCGCCAACAACGGGCTTGGGCATGAAAGTGGCAGACTTATTGTAGGCGTGCGCTACGTTGTGGATCACGTACTTCAGCACCTGCAGCTCATCGGCTTTCTCGACGATGCTGTTGAACTTGGTGGCAATCTCGTTCTGGCCTGCGGTGGCCACTTCATGGTGGTGGGCTTCGACGGTCTGACCCATCTCTTCGAGCACCAGACACATGGCGGAGCGGATATCCTGGGCGGAATCCACCGGGGAGACCGGGAAGTAACCGCCCTTGATGCCGGGGCGATGCCCCTTGTTGCCTTCCGCGTACTCCTTGTCGGAGTTCCACGCCGCTTCTTCTGCATCGATGGAGTACATGGAGCCGGACATGTCGCTCTTGTATTTCACGTCATCGAACAGGAAAAACTCCGGTTCCGGACCGAAAAAGACGTCATCGGCGATGCCGGTGGACTGCATGTAGGACTTGGCACGCTTGGCGATGGAGCGCGGGTCGCGATCGTAGCCTTCCATGGTCGCGGGCTCAATGATGTCACAGCGAACGTTGATGGTTTCAACGTCAGTGAAGGGGCAGAGCACGGCGGTGGACGGGTCCGGCATCAGGATCATGTCGGACTCGTTGATCCCTTTCCAGCCCTGGATAGAGGAGCCGTCGAACATTTTGCCCTCTTCAAAGAAGTCGGCATCGATCTGGCTTACCGGGATGGAAACGTGCTGCTCCTTACCCTTGGTGTCGGTGAAGCGCAGGTCAACGAACTTAGCGTCGTGTTCTTCAATCAGTTTCAATACATTTTCGACAGACATCTTATAAGCCTCCAATGGCATAAATTCGAGTGGCAACGAATGATGGCCAGCCTTAAGCCATCCTTGTGCCAAGTTTTTATATATTTGAAAAATATACAAAATTATCCATTCCCTGATCATCGTGATGCAGGGCTTGCCCTACATTGAGGCGCAGAATTACCGCTTTGCACCATTGTGGTGCGGTGCGTGTGCGCCCCGGGTCGGGTTGCGGATCCCGGTTTCGGTGCGGGTACTTTTCCCGTACTCGCCCGTTCCGAGGGCCCATAATGGAGAATTTCTTGCCGCTGGGCCATCCTTTCTGTCGCAGTGGGCGGCGCTTTACAGTACAATCGCCGCCGAAAATTTACCCCGCGAAGGGGTTGCTATTGGTCCGCTGCTACGGCAGGTCGGGCCCTTCCCTAATGCCCCTTTGCCTGGAGAGATCACTTTGAGCATCGAAAACTTGCGTAACGTGGCAATCATCGCCCACGTTGACCACGGCAAAACCACCCTGGTCGATAAACTGTTGGGCCAGTCCGGCACCTTTGACGATCGTGTCGCCCTGGACGAGCGCGTCATGGACTCCAACGACATCGAGAAAGAGCGTGGTATTACCATCCTGGCGAAGAACACCGCCATCAAGTGGAACGATTACCGCATCAACATCGTGGACACTCCTGGGCACGCCGACTTCGGTGGTGAAGTAGAGCGCGTTATGTCCATGGTGGACTCCGTTCTGCTGCTGGTGGACGCGCAAGAGGGCCCGATGCCGCAGACCCGCTTCGTGACCCAGAAAGCCTTTGCCCTGGGCCTTAAGCCGATCGTGGTGATCAACAAGATCGACAAGCCCGGCGCCCGTCCTGACTGGGTGATGGATCAGGTGTTTGACCTGTTCGACAACCTGGGTGCCACCGACGAGCAGCTGGACTTCAAGGTTGTGTATGCTTCCGCGTTGAACGGCTGGGCCTCCAACGAGGAAGGCGTGACGAAAGAGGACATGACCGATCTGTTCCAGACGATCGTCGATGAAGTGGCACCGCCGGCGGCCGATCCGGAAGGCGCCTTCCAGATGCAGATCTCCCAGCTGGACTACAACAGCTATGTCGGCGTGATCGGCGTTGGCCGCATCGCCCGCGGTAAAGTGAAAGTGAACCAGCAGGTGACCATTGAGTGCGCCAACGGCAATGTTCGCAACGCGAAAGTGGGTAAAGTGATGGGCTACATGGGCCTGGAGCGTCACGACGTCGAAGAGGCACAAGCCGGTGACATCATTGCCATCTCCGGCTTGGGTGAGCTGAAAATTTCAGACACCGTGTGCTGCCCGCACGAAGTTGAAGCCCTGCCTGCCCTGTCCGTGGATGAGCCGACCGTGACCATGACCTTCCAGGTCAACACCTCGCCCTTTGCTGGTCAGGAAGGTAAATACGTTACCTCCCGTAACATCCTCGAGCGTCTGCAGAAAGAGCTGGTGCACAACGTGGCGCTGCGGGTGGAAGAGACCGACGACCCGGACAAGTTCAAGGTCTCCGGCCGGGGTGAACTGCACCTGGGTATCCTTATCGAAAACATGCGTCGTGAAGGCTTCGAGCTGGCGGTATCCCGCCCGGAAGTGATCATGCGCACCGTTGATGGGGAGTTGCACGAGCCTTACGAAACCGTCACCATCGATGTGGAGGAGCAGCATCAGGGCTCCATCATGGAGAAGATGGGCCTGCGTAAGGCAGAGCTGACCGACATGGCGCCGGACGGCAAAGGCCGGATCCGCATGGATTTCATCATGCCCTCCCGCGGCCTGATCGGCTTCCAGACCGAGTTCATGACCCTGACCTCCGGCTCTGGTCTGATCTACCACACTTTCTACGAGTACGGCCCGCACAAGGGCGGCGAGATCGGTCAGCGTGTTAACGGTGTCCTGATCGCCAACGCCACCGGTAAGGCCCTGACCAACGCCCTGTTCAACCTGCAGGAGCGAGGCCGCTTGATGGTGGGCCACGGTACTGAGGTGTACGAGGGGATGATCGTCGGCATTCACAGCCGTGACAACGATCTGACCGTCAACGCCCTGAAAGGCAAGCAGCTGACCAACGTCCGAGCCTCCGGTACCGACGACGCCCAGGTGCTGACCCCGCCGATCAAGATGACCCTGGAGCAGGCGCTGGAGTTCATCGACAACGATGAGCTGGTGGAGGTCACCCCGGAAAGCATCCGCATTCGCAAGAAGCTGCTGACCGAGTCCGACCGTAAGCGCGCCAGCCGCCAGGCCAAGGGCTAACCAGCTTAGGCAAGTCGCAAAAAGGGCACCCTTCGGGGTGCCCTTTTTGTTGTGCGGGATTTATAACCCGACCCCAGCAGCGATTTGGTCGGACTTAGCCTTTGCGCTTCAGCGTCAGGGTGCTGCCGCCGGGCTTTTTCTTGCCCGGCTTTTTGGCTGGCTGGTCCGTCTTTGCCTGGTTGGGGTTGACGTACAGCGTCTTGGCCGGGGCCTTGTCATCGCGTCGGGCTTTACCGCTGTTGCCCCGACTCGCACGCCCCTGCTCGGACCGGGAATCTGCGTCCAGTACTCCACGCCCCTCTCCCATGCCGCCGGGACGGCGGGGCTGGCCGCTGGGGCGCTTCTCCGTGCGCTCGCCACCTTCGGGCTTGATCCGTTTGGCGGGGCGGACATGGCCCTCCGCAGCCGTCTTACTGGAGTGGGCGACGGCAGCGTTAAGCTCGGCCATCTCGGTGGCGGTGAGATCCCGCCACTGGCCCGGACGCAGCCCTTCGACGGAGACGTTCATGATCCGGGTTCGTTTGAGCGCCTGGACCTCGTAACCCAGGTATTCGCACATCCGCCGGATCTGCCGGTTCAGCCCCTGGGTGAGGATAATCTTGAATACAAACTTGCTCACGACGCTGACTTGGCAGGGCTTGGTGACGGTACCCAGGATGGGGACCCCCCGGCTCATCCGCTCTACGAATCGGGATGAAACCGGCTTATCGACGGTGACGATGTACTCCTTGTCGTGGGCGTTCTCCGCCCGCAGGATCTTATTGACGATGTCGCCGTCGCTGGTGAGGAAGATCAGCCCCTCGGAGGGCTTGTCCAGGCGGCCGATGGGAAAGATCCGTTGCCGGTGCCCGATGGCATCAATGATGTTGCCTTGTACGCCCCGCTCCGTGGTGCAGGTGATGCCGATCGGTTTGTTGTAGGCGATGTAAACGCGATCCCCCTTATCGGCGGCGCTGGCGCGTATAGGTCGACCATCCACCTCGACGCTGTCGCCGGGGCCGACCTTGGTGCCCAGTTCCGGTCGGCGGCCATTGATGGTCACCCGCCCCTGTTCGATCAGGGCGTCCGCTTCGCGGCGGGAGCAGAAGCCGGATTCGCTGATGAATTTGTTAAGGCGTTTTTCAGTCATGGTGGTCCCATCGTCTGGTCTAAAGGCGGGCGCACTGTAAAGCATAACGGTCGGGATGGGAAATCGGCAGTGTGATGACGAAGCGGAGTGAGCGCATCAGCATCTAGGTGGGGGTGATCTTTATCTTGGCACCGTCGCCCGCTGCGGCGGTGCCGAGGTATTACAGTGAGGCGATGAAGCGGTCGGACTCGGCGATCGCGCGGTTCATCTCGGCGATCACCCGTTCGATATCCCGCTCAAGCGTGTCAAACTCCTGGCCGATGGCACCAACGGCGGCCGCGTTGAGGTTGTGCTTCAGGTAGAGCTCGTTATCTTTGAGCCGACGCAGCACAGGCTCCATCTTGGCCTCGGCCTGTCGCATAGCGGTCAGCATGCTGTCATATCGCTGGCGGGTCTCCCGCAGCTTAGTTTCACTGGTGCGGCGTAGATTGGCAGACTGGTATTGCGTCAACTCCCGCTCCCACTCATCAAACATCGCTTCGGCCACGTCATTGACCCCATCAATTTGGTCGCTCACTGCTTCCGCCGCGTCCTTGGCATCCTCGTACTCGCCCCTGACCTTGTCATAGACGGCTTCGAGATCACCCCCATCAAAGGCCACCAGAGTTTTCATCTGCTCCAGCGCCGAGCTGAACTGTGCTTGTGCCTCCTCCTGGCTTTCCCGGGCGTCCTCCACCCGGTCAGCGAGAATTTCGCGTTTGTGGTAGCCCACTTGCTCCATGGCGGAATAGTAGGCGCTCTGGCAACCGACCAGGGTGAACAGGGAGCAGCAGAGTGCTATCCACCAGGAAGAGCGTGTCATAGGGCCTCCGAGGGGCGGAAGCGGGCTGCATCGATGATCGCCCAGAGGTGGATAATCCCAGCGATGATGGCGGGGACAATCAGGAAGTAGGTGGCGTAGCCGATGGTCGTGAGTACAAAAAACAGCAGGGCGGCGAGTACGCGTCCCTGTACCAGCTGGCCGAGGCCGGGAATGAAGAAGCTGCAGATGGCGGCAAGGACATTGCCGGTTGAACCCTGGGGCATGTTGACTCCTAAACTTTTTGTAATTTGGCTCCGTTTCTGGAAATGTTGCCCTAATGTAAGTCGAGGTACCAGCAGTAAAAAAGGGAGCGCAGTAGGATGTTAGCAAAGTGGCAGCAGGTATGGCGGGAAACGGATTGGCGCCGGCTTTGGGGGTTCATTCCCTTCTGCTGGCAGCGTAGTCAGGAGATTGGCCTGCAGATCACCGCAGGCCATCTGGCCTACGTCACCCTGCTCTCTCTGGTGCCTATGATGGCGGTGGTGCTGTCGGTGTTCTCCGCCTTTCCGGGCTTCCAGAACGCTAGGGGAAAACTGGAGAGCTTTGTGTACGAGAATTTCGTTCCGGCCGCCGGAGATACGGTGCAGCAGTACCTGACGGAATTCGTTGGCAACGCCTCCAAGATGACCGCGGTCGGTGTGTTGTTCCTGGCCCTGGTCGCGTTGATGCTGATCTCCAACATCGACAAGGCCCTGAACCGGATCTTCGCCATTCGCTCCCAGCGGCGCTGGGTGTACTCCTTCTCTCTGTACTGGATGATCCTCACCCTGGGGCCCATCCTGATGGGGGCCAGTATCGCGGTCACCTCTTACGTTGTTTCGCTAGAGCTGTTTACCGACGGCGGATTCTCCGGCCTCTACGCGTTTCTCATCAGTCGCTTACCTTTGCTCTTGTCAGTGGCGGCCTTTACCTTGCTCTATACCTTGGTACCCAACACCCGGGTCAGAATCGCTCACTCACTGAGCGGGGCCTTTATGGCCGCACTTTTGTTCGAAGCCAGTAAAAAGGGCTTTGCCTGGTACGTCACCACCTTCCCCTCTTATGAGGCGATCTACGGGGCCCTGGCCACCATTCCCATCCTATTTCTCTGGGTGTATCTCTCCTGGCTGATCGTGCTCGCGGGGGCGGCCATCACCGCCGCCATTCCTGAGTATTGGTCCGCTCTCGCTTGCGAAGCGGACGACGAGAACGGATCATAACGCTCATTTGTGGTAGCGAGAGGACGAAGGATGATCGCACTGATCCAGCGGGTGCACCATGCCAAGGTGGAGGTCTGCGGTGACGCTGTTGGGGCTATCGACCGGGGATTGCTGGTGTTCCTGGGGGTGGAGCAGCAGGATGACAGCGATAAGCTGAAACGGCTGGCGGACAAGGTGATGAACTACAGGGTGTTTGCGGACCAGGACGATAAGATGAACCTGAGTGTGCGTGATATCGGCGGCAGCCTGTTGGTCGTAAGCCAGTTCACCCTGGCAGCAGATACCCGCAAGGGGCTGCGTCCCAGCTTCTCCTGCGCCGCCCACCCAAGCGTGGCTGAACAGCAGTACGAGGCTTTTGTCGCCTATTGCCGCGGCCAGGGTGTGGCGGTGGAAACCGGCCGCTTCGGCGCCGATATGCAGGTCTCTCTCTGCAATGACGGTCCGGTTACCTTCTCCTTACAGGTCTGAGCGGATGGGGTCCTGTTCACTGCGTCGCCTGACAGCCCTTTGGCATGAAACCATTCCCCTGTCCCGTTTTATGGGCATAGAGGCGGTGGCATTTGAGGAGGGTTCTCTCCTGACCCGGGCGGATACCGAGGCGAACAAAAACCTGCACGGAACCGCATTTGCCGGCAGCCTCTACAGCCTGGCAACCCTGACCGGGTGGGGCCGGGTCTGGTTGGCGCTGGAAGAAGCGGGATTGAGTGGTGATATCGTGTTGGCCGAGGGGCAGATCCACTATCGCCGGCCGGTTCGGGGGCTTCCCCAAAGTCGAAGCCTGCCGGTTCAATGGGATCTGACGCCCCTGGCGCGGGGAGAAAAAGCGGTTTGTCCAGTGACGGTGGCCATCGGCGAGGAGGCCCGGTTCCAGGGCCGCTTCGTGGTGTTGCCGCGCAGTTAGATTGAATCGGGGCCTGCCCAAGGGCGGGCCCCGACGCGATCACCCCTCTAGCAGCTCCTTGAACCGACGTAGGAAGGACTTCACTTTACGGGTGTTGTCCGGACCCATGCGGATCATTAGCTTGTGGGCATCGGGCAATGCTTCAACCTGCGGATCGGCATAGCGATAGTTAACGCTGTGACTTTCCAGCAGCAGTGGTTGCTCATACTCCGGTGCCCGCAGCAGCAGATCGATGGCATCGATGAGGGCGCTGCGCAGTTGCCCCGCCGGGTATCCCAGCTCCTGGTAGGCACTTTCCAGCAGCGGCTCGGTGCGCTCGAAGGTGCGGTACAAAGTCTCAACGTCCAGTTGCTCGATGAAGTCGGCGTACTTGTCATAACGGCGATAGCCAGCGGGATCCAAATAGAGGCTGTTGTTGACTTCGAGGGCGATAAACTCCTGCTCCAGAGGTTCAAACGGCCCCTGCTGCCGCATCACCTCGCCGCTGGCCAGGTTGTCGATAAACACCGTCAGGCGCCGTACCAGGTTGTCCGGCTTCAGGGCTTCATCGATCTGCATGCCATCGGCAATGGTTTGCAGTTGCTCCTGGGCAAAGGGATCGCTGTTGTCGAGACTGGGCAGGGGTTCCGGCTCAGGAACGGATTCAGGCTCCGGCGATGGCACGGGATCCGCTTCCGGCAGTACCTCGGGTTCCGGCTCCGGCAGCGGGGCCACCGGCAGCGGCTCCTCCGGCAGGGTGACGGGCGCCACCTCGGTCACCGGTTCCGGCTCGGCCATATCCGAATTTTGGACCAAAAAGTACCAGCCTGCGGCACAGGCGATCACCACCAGAAGCACCAGGATCAGGGCAAACTGGTTGAGCCGGGAGCGACTTTGCGTGTCATCATTTTGATTCATCAGGGATACCCATCTTCTTGATCTCAATATGCATTATGGCCTCTTTTCAGCATAGTGGCCGGTGTTGATTGTGGCTAGCCAGCGCTCAGGCCTGGCCGTAGATTTCTCGCCCAGAGAGCCAGCGCCCGATGATGGCATCGACGCACTGGGGATGGCGCTGCATTAGGTGCTGGGCCAGCCTCTGAACCTGGGGAATGAGGTGGCCGTCGCGAACCAGGTCGGCGATCTTAAGTTCGGCCAGGCCGGTCTGACGGGTACCCAAAACCTCGCCGGGGCCGCGGATCTCCAAGTCCCGCTGGGCGATCTGGAAGCCATCGTTGCTCTCCCTAAGCACCCCCAACCTGGCCTGGGCTGTTTTCGACAGTGGCGGGTGGTAGAGCAGGACACAGTGACTGGCGACCGAACCGCGGCCTACCCGGCCACGTAACTGGTGCAGCTGAGCAAGGCCCAGGCGTTCGGGGTTTTCGATGATCATCAGGCTGGCGTTGGGCACATCCACCCCCACCTCGATCACCGTGGTGGCCACCAGCAACTGCAGAGCTCCGGACTTGAACGCCTCCATCACTTGCTGTTTTTCGTCCGCTTTCATGCGACCGTGGACCAAACCCACGGTGATCTCAGGCAGGGATTCGGTCAGCTCGCTGGCACACTCCTCCGCCGCCTGACACTGCAACACTTCCGACTCGTCGATGAGGGTACAGACCCAGTACGCCTGGCGTCCGTCGGCACAGGCCTGACGCACCCGCTCAATCACCTCCCCCCGTCGGCTGTCGCCGATGGCAACCGTGGTGATGGGGGTGCGTCCAGGGGGTAACTCGTCGATCACCGAAACATCGAGATCGGCGTAGGCGGTCATCGCCAGCGTTCGAGGGATGGGGGTGGCGGTCATGATCAACTGGTGAGGGTAGCGGCCCGCTTTCTGGCCCTTCTCCCTCAGCTCAAGGCGTTGATGGACGCCGAAACGGTGCTGTTCATCAACGATGGCCAGGGCCAGGTGGTCAAACTCCACCGCCGATTGGAAGATGGCATGGGTTCCCACCACCATCTTGGCCTCACCGCTGCGGATCGCCGTCAGGGTGGCCTCCCGAGCCTTCCCTTTGAGTTTGCCCGCCAACCAGGCGACTTCGATGCCCAGTGGATTGAACCAGCGAGAAAACGCCAGGGCATGTTGCTCCGCCAGCAGCTCCGTGGGAGCCATCAATGCCACCTGGTAACCCTGGCCGATGGCCGTAAGGGCAGCCAGGGCGGCCACCAGGGTCTTACCTGAGCCCACATCGCCCTGTACCAGTCGCATCATGGGTTCTGGCCGGGCCAAGTCGGTGCGGATCTCATCCACGACGCGGCGTTGGGCCGCAGTGGGAGAAAAGGGCAAGGCGGTGAGGAAGGGGTGTTCCAGGTCCGCATTGATGGTCAGTGAAAGCGCCCTATGGCCGCCCTGTTTGGCCCGGATCTGCAGCATCGACAGGTTCTGTGCCAGCAGCTCCTCCAGCACCAGGCGCTGCTGGGCCGGGTGTTCGCCGGCTTCCAGTGTGCTGATGCTGATCTCCGGCGGTGGCCGGTGGATGAGGCGGATGGCGTCACACAGGGGAATTTGGTTCGGATAGAGTCCCTCGGGCAGCAGTTCCTGCAGGGGAGTGTGTTGTAGAGTCTGCAGCGCCTGCTCGGACAGCTTGCGCAGGCTGGCCTGTTTGAGTCCTTCAGTCGCTGGATAGACCGGCGTCAGACTCTGTTCCAGTAGGGGATGGGTGTGCTCGCCCAGGACATGGTATTCAGGGTGGATGATCTCCAGGCCCTTGAGGCCGGCCCGAACCTCACCGAAGGCCCGCACTGTGGCACCGGTGCGGAAACTCTCTTTCTGTGCCAGGGCAAAGTTGAAAAAGCGCAGGGTGACCGGGCCGCTGGCATCCACCAGCTTGACCGTCATCATCCGCTTGCGGCCGTAGCTGACATGGCTACTGACCACTTCGCCCTCGATGGTCGCATGCTGCCCCGGTGTCACCATCGCCACGGGCCAGATCCGGGTCCGGTCTTCGTAGCGCAGCGGCAGGTGAAACAGCATATCCTGGATGGTTCGGATCCCGAGCCGGGCGAGCTTTTCCGCCAGTTTGTCACCCACCCCCTTAAGCTGGGTGATGGGCTGATGGGCCAGGGAGTCCATGGGGGCGAGAGCGGTCACGGGTGCCTTCTGATCACTGTATGTTTGTCCAGATAATAGCAGCCCGTGACTTAAGGATCAGCCCCTTATCTCAGGGGGACGCTGTGATCAGTCCGCTTCCCAGAGGATCGCCTCGTTGCGCATGGTGCTGATGGTCTCGCCGAAACGCTGCTCCAGGATGTGCCGCTTGATCTTCAAGGTCGGCGTAAGAACGTCGTTCTCCACTGTCCAGGGTTCCTGCACCACCAGAATGCCACCCACCACCTCGTGGGACTCTAGCGAGCGGTTGACCAGTCGCAGTGTCTCCAGCAGTGAGGCCTTGACCTGCTCCCGGGGCAACAGGGCGGCCCCCTCCGACAACTGGACCAGCGCCACCGGGTAGGGGGCACCGGAGCCGATGACGCAGACCAGCTCGATATGACTGTCCTGGGCGAACTTGCGCTCCAGAGGCACCGGGCTTACGTACTTGCCTTTGGCCGATTTAAAGTTGTCCTTCACCCGGCCGATGATGGTGACATAGCCATCTTCATCGATTTCGGCCTGATCACCGGTGCGGAAAAAACCATCTTCGGTAAAGACCGCGGCCGTGCCCTCGTCATTCTGGTAGTAGCCGCTGAACAGACCCGGGCTCTTGAACAGCAGTTCCAGGTTATCGCCAATCTTTACTTCACACTCGGTGCCGGCGGTGCCGACACTGCCGATTTTATCGGCCCGGAAAGGCAGGTTGAGGGTGGCATAGGCGCTGTTTTCGGTCATACCCCATGCTTCGGTGATCTCCATACCCAGTTCCCGGTACCAGTGCAGCAGGGCCGGAGAGACCGGTGCCGAGCCGCAGCCTAGAACCTTGGCGCTGGCGAGCCCCAGCTGGGTGCGGATTTTGCGCGCCACCAGGCCACGGATAAGCGGCAACTTCATCAACAGTGCCAGCTTGCTGCGGCCCACCTTGTCGATGATGTTTTTCTGAAACAGGGTCCAAAGCCGGGGCACCGAGAGGAAGAAGGTGGGCTGAGCGACCTTGACGTCCTCGACAAAGCTGTCCAGCGATTCCACGAAGTAGACGGTCATGCCGGTGTAGTAGCTTGAGCCCATGATGTAGACCCGCTCGGTAATGTGGGCTAGGGGCAGATAGCTGATAACCCGATCTTTTTCGTCTGCTCCCAGGTGTTTGGCCACCGCCCGCCCGGCCCAGCTGAAGGCGCGGTAGGTTTCGATGGCGCCCTTGGGGCTGCCGGTGGAGCCCGAGGTGTAGATGATGGTCATCACATCGTCGAGCTGGGGGCGGATCTCCTCCAGCGGCGCACTCATGGTCAGCAGCTGATCCCAACGGTACTGCACCGGCAGGGTCGGGTAGGAGAGATCAAAGCGCAATATCTCGTCGGGAATGGCGGCTTCCTGGGATGCCGGATCGTCCAGTTTGCCCAGGAATACCGCCTTGGCACCGGAGTGTCGCAGGACGTAACGGACGGTATCCTCGTTGGCGGTCGGATAGATGGGGATGGAGATGAACCCTCCCGCCTGCAGGGCCAGGTCGGCGATGAACCACTGGGCGCAGTTTTTCGACAGGATGGCGATCTTATCGCCTCGCTGGAGCCCCAGCTGCCGAAGGGCGCCGGCCAGCCGGTAGACCTGATCGTGCACCTCGCTCCAGGTCAGGTCATGAAGCTGGCGCTCCCGCGGCTGGCGCAGGAAGGGTTGATTGGGTTGCAGCTGGCTCCAGTGATCCAGCATATCCAGTGGCATGTTGAGCGGGTGGGACATGCGTCTCTCCAAGTCTGTTATCGTCCGTCGGGCCTTGAACAGGCCTCTCTTTGGGCAGGGGCGGATTGCGCTCCCCCCTTGGCTGTGCCCAAGTATGGCGGTCAGCGCCGGGCCCGGTTAGTAAAAACGGGTCTAACCAGTAGATAAATAAACAGACTTTTAACGGAAAGTGTAGGGATATGTAGCAAATCTGAACACTGTGGTGCGGTGGTGGAGGGATTCAGGCCGAAACAGACCGCCGGAGGGGGGGCGGTCTGCAGGCTCAATCGTCCAGGTGGGTCCAGGCGCGCTGGCTCATCTGCATCTTTTGCCACCAGGATTCGCTGGCCTGGATCTGGCCCTGGTCATCGATGTGGGGGTAGGGCAGCCCCTTCTGTCGGCAGATCTTGGCGAAGATAGGGTGGCCACCCTCAAAAAGGTGGCGCTGACAACGCACCGGATCTAGAGTGCGAACCCCGTAGCAGCCCGCCTGCTGACGCTGACGCTGGGCCTCATAAAGGATCAGCGCCGCGGCGACAGAAACGTTGAGGGACTGAACCATGCCGACCATGGGCACGATGATCTGCTGATCCGCCAACCCCAGGGCCTCGGCGCTGATCCCGTCGCGCTCGTTACCCATCATCAGCGCGGTCGGGCGGGTGTAATCGATATCGCGGAAGTCGACGGCATCCTCGGAGAGATTGGTGACCAGCACCTGCATCCCCTGATCACGGAAGTGGTTGACGGCGTCGGCCGTGCTGGTGTGACTGCGTACATCCACCCATTGGCCGGAGCCGGAGGCCTTGTGGTTGGAGATGCGGCCACTTTCTGCCAGCCAGATGGCGTGTACATCCGTCACGCCTACCGCATCGGCGGTGCGGATCACCGCCGAGAGGTTGTGGGGCTTATGGATATGTTCCAGGCAAACGGTGAGGTCAGGTTGACGGTTATCCAGCATGGCGTTGATGCGGGCAAGACGTTCGGGGCTCATGGTGTGCTCGATTCTGGGTTCACGAATACAACAACGGGGGCACAGGGCCCCCGGTTCAAAGGATGTTCGGCGGGGCGTTACAGCACCATGACGCCGTCCATCTCCACCAACACGCCCTTGGGCAGCTCCTTTACGCCGATGGCGGCACGGGCGGGGTAGGGAGCCTGGATATACTGGCCCATCACCTCATTGACCTTGGCAAAGTTACTCAGGTCCAGCATGAAGATGTTGAGCTTGACGATATCCTGCAGGCTACCGCCGGCGGCTTCACAGACCGCCTTGAGGTTTTCAAACACCTGTACCACCTGGCTGTCGAAGTCCTCACCGGCTTTCTCCATTGTGGCCGGATCCAGCGGGATCTGGCCGGAAAGGTAGACGGTGTCGCCTACTTTCACTGCCTGGGAGTAGGTGCCGATGGCCGCTGGGGCCTTGTCCGTGTGAATGATGGTTTTTTCTGCCATGAAAGCGTCCTTTAGTTACGACCTCGAGATGCACGCATCACCTCAGGCATCACCCGGATTTTGCGCAGTACATTGGCAAAATGGACCCGGTTGGCGACAGTGAGGGTCATGTTGATGGCGTAGATCCGTCCGTCTTTGTCTTCGGTGTTCAGATTCTGGATATTGGCGTCGGCGCTGGCGACGATGGAGGTCAGCTTGGCCAGCGCACCCTGGTGGTTAATGATCTCCACCCGCAGTTCGGTCACGTACTGGGCGTCCACATCGTCGGTCCACTCCACCGGCATAAACTTCTCCGGATCGCTCTCCATGCTCTTGACGATGTTGCGGCAGGAGTCGCGATGTACCACCAGCCCTTTGCCAGGACTGATGTGGGCAACCACGTCATCGCCCTGGATGGGGCGACAGCATTTGGCGAAGGTGACCAGGATCCCCTCGGCGCCCTTGATCGGCAGCTTGGCTTTCTCGTCGTTGCGGGCTGGCTTCGGGGCATCGTTGCGCAGGCGCTGCGCAACCACCAGGCTCATGACGTCCCCCAGACCAATGGCGGAGAGCAGGTCATCCAGGGTGTCGTAGTTGGAACCGGCGACCACCGCCTCGATCTGCTTCGGCTCAATGTCGTCCAGGCGCAATTCGCCCAGGGCGTGGTTAAGCAGTCGCCGCCCGAGGTTGATGGACTCGGTCTGTTCGACGTTCTTCAGCAGTTGTCGGATTTTGGCGCGCGCCTTACCGGAGACCACGAAGTTGAGCCAGGCGGCGTTAGGTCGGGCACCCGGTGCGGTGATGATTTCCACCGTCTGCCCGGATTTCAGGGGCTGACTCAGGGGGTAGGCTTTGCGGTTGACCCGGGCACCAACGCACTGGTTTCCGATATCGGTATGGACGGCATAGGCAAAGTCCACGGCGGTGGCGCCCACCGGCAGCTCAAGGATGCGCCCCTTGGGCGAGAAAACGTAGATCTCGTCCGGGAACATGTCGTTTTTCACCGATTCGATAAACTCGAATGAGTTACCGGCGCTCTGCTGCAGCTCCAGCAGGCTCTGCATCCATTTCCGGGCTCGGATCTGGGTGGTGGTGGCGTTATCTTCCTGGTTCTTGTAAAGCCAGTGTGCGGCGACACCCTTATCCGCCATCTGATCCATATCTTCGGTGCGGATCTGGATCTCCACCGGCACCCCATGGGGGCCGAACAGGGAGGTGTGCAGACTCTGGTAGCCGTTGGCCTTGGGGATAGCGATGTAATCCTTGAAACGGCCAATCATCGGCTTGTAGAGGATGTGCATGGCGCCCAGCACCCGGTAGCAGGTATCGATGCTGCCCACGGTAATGCGACAGGCGTAGATGTCCATCACCTGGTCAAACTGGATCTCCTTGTTCACCATCTTGTTGTAGATGGAGTACAGGTTTTTCTCCCGGGTGCGGAGGCGGTAATCGACCCCAAGTTCATCAAGACGGCCGATGATGGCGGCCTCGATATTGGCCATGATCTCTTTGCGGTTGCCCCGGGCGGCCGCCACCACCTCTTCCAGTACCCGGTAGCGCATCGGGTACATGGCACGAAAACCCAGGTCTTCCAGTTCATTCTTGACGTTGTGGATCCCCAGGCGGTTGGCCAGCGGGGCATAGATCTCGAGAGTCTCTCGGGCGATACGACGACGCTTGTCCGGCCTCAGGGCACCGAGGGTACGCATGTTGTGGGTGCGGTCCGCCAGCTTGATCAGGATGACGCGGATATCCTGCACCATCGCCATCACCATCTTGCGGAAGTTCTCCGCCTGGGCTTCTTCGCGATCCCGGAACTTAAGCTTGTCGAGTTTGGACACCCCCTCCACCAACTCGGCCACATCTTGGCCGAAGCGTTCGGCCAGGTCGCCATAGGTCAGCTCGGTGTCTTCGATGACGTCGTGCAGCAGGGCGGCCATCAAGGTCTCATGATCGAGACGCATCTCGGCCAGAAGCCTTGAAACGGCAACAGGGTGGGTAATGTAGGGATCGCCGCTGGAACGCATCTGCCCCTCATGGGCATCCCGGGCACAGATATAGGCCTGGGTTAGTTGTTCCACCTGCTCGGGGTTGAGATAACTGGACGCCAGTTCCTTCAGGCTTTCAAACAGGTACAACGTCGACCTCCAAAATGTAGGCGGGAATGCAAAAACGCTGCAGCCCTGGGGAGATGCAGCGTTTGGCCATTACCGGTCTTACAGGCTGCGGCCCTCGGCAATGGCGGCCACGGCGGCCAGCTCTGCCGCTTCCTTTTCGCGCTCTGCCTGGCGCTCCTGCTCATCCAAAGTGTTGGAGTTGATCAGACCTTGCTCTATCTCCCGCAGGGCGATCACGGTGGACTTGTCGTTCTCTTCGTCGACCAGAGATTCTTTGCCCTGAATGGACAGCTGGCGAGCGCGGCGCGCCGCAACCAGGATCAGGTCGAAACGGTTGCCGATCTTATCTACGGCGTCTTCTACAGTAACCCGTGCCATTTACGAGGAACTCCTGTCTATGAGCAATTGAAAAAATGACGCAAAAGTGTACATGAAGTCCGCTATTGTGCCAACAGATCTTCTAGCATACCACCGTGTGCTTCCACCTGCCTAGCCAAGCGATTGCGCTGGCTGTGGACGATGGTCTGCAGCTCGGTCAGGGCCGTGTCAAACTCGGCATTGACGATGACGTAGTCGAACTCATTGAAATGACTCATTTCACTGATCGCCTGAGCCATGCGATCCGCGATCACTTCGTCGCTGTCCTGACCCCGGGACCGGAGTCGCTGTTCCAGCTCCGCACGGGAAGGCGGCAGGATGTAGATCCCGACTGCATCGGGGATCTGTGCCTTGACCTGGCGTGCCCCCTGCCAGTCGATATCGAGAAATACGTCGATGCCCTGATCCAGGGTTTGCTCAATGGTGATCTTTGAGGTGCCGTAGTAGTTGCCGAACACCTCGGCATATTCGAAAAATGCCGCTTGCTCGATCAGGGCCTTGAACTCATCGACGCCGACGAAGTGGTAGTGCTTACCGTCGACCTCTCCGGGGCGCATGGCGCGGGTGGTGGTGGAGACAGAGACCTGCATATCGGCCGGTTGATCCTTCAACAGGGCGCTGATCAAAGAGGATTTACCGGCGCCACTGGGGGCGGCGAGGATAAACAGATTGCCACGACGAGCCATGGTTCGGGTTCCTGCAAACGGTCATGCCAGCACAGTGTAGGCGGCTTTCGATGAGTAAAGGGGGTCGAGGCGGGGCCTCAACCGTGAAAGTGAGGCGCAAAATTCTACCATGCTGCCCCACAGCATCCAAGTCGGGGGCGACTGGGAAGAGGGAGCCGGACACTAAGCCTGGGTTAGTAAAATATCGATTAGGATGATAGATGCTATCCATTTTAAAGCTGACTTCTAAGCCTCTAGTATGAAACCAACTTTGGTCATCGAAACGAGGAGCATCTTTATGAATACCAATTTAATCGGTTTGCAGCGAGACGGCGCCGACGCCCTGTCAGAGCAACTGAACGCCTTGCTGGCCAACTACCAAGTCCTCTACATGAATGTCCGCGGCTTCCACTGGAATGTCCAGGGCGACAACTTCTTTGAGCTGCACGCCAAGTTTGAAGAGATTTATGACCAGCTGCTGTTAAAGGTCGATGAGTTGGCAGAGCGGATCTTGACTTTGGGCGGCAAGCCGCTGCACGGTTTTTCCGATTACCTGAGCCGCAGCGAGATCGAAGAGGTGAAAGGCGTGCATAACGGCCATCTCGCGGTAGAGAGTGTGCTCTCCTCTTATAAGCTCCTTCTGGAACAGCAACGCCGGGTATTGGCGGCGGCGGCAGAGTTGGGCGACGAGGGAACCGTTGCGCTGCTGAGCGACTACATCAGTCAGCAGGAGAAGGAGGTTTGGATGCTGGCGGCGTACCAGGGGCGCAGCGCCTGATAGGGTGGTGACAGCAAAACACCTGTGGCGCTTTCGAGAACTGCGCTCAGGTGGCCTGCTCAGGCTCGCCGAGCCTGAGCAGTTTCATGAAGAAGTTGACGATAAACAGCACGATGAAGATCGTTACCATCATAGTTAGAGACAGAGTGATGCTGTAAACCGGGGTGAGATAGAGCGCCCCCGCCGTCATCATCACCAGCATCTGGGCTCCCAGCACTCTCAGCAGCAGATGTTCCGGTGCCGCGAACAGACGCCAGATCAGCAGGGTGTTGAGAAAGTAAAACAGCCCCAGCTGCCAAGCCTCTGTCAGGGTAGGGAGTATGAACACATACTGCACCAGGCTGAGGATGGAGAAAAAAGTAAAAGCGGTGAATACATACCGCAGCATTATCCGGGGCATGGCCACCGAAACGTTGGCGTAGACGACGCAAAGTAGCGGAAATAGGATCCCCAGCGGCACCGGCAGGTAGATCCACAGTGCCAGCCCTGACGCCATGATTAACACGGCAGCCAGAGCCTGGTTTAGGCGGGCTTGGGCGTTCAGCCGCAAAGAGATGCCTGGTATGCGTCGGCGTTCGACGCTGCCATCTCCGGGGCGCTGGCCCAAAGCCATCGCCGCTTGGTCGGTGGCCTCGATGAGTTGCCGGTGTGCGGTAACCAGGCCGGGATGAAGAGTCACAGGGTCGGCAACATCTGCTTCTGTCGACACGTTGGCTTCTTCGAGCTCCAGCGGCTTCCGGCCGCCGTTGTCCGCCATCGTTTTGAGTGCCAGGAGCTGCCGCTCGGCTTCGGCCAGCTGAACGCGGTACTGCTCCGTTTCAGCCTCGTTGCGGGGAGCGCCCTTCGCCCACAATTGATGGATGTCAGTGAGCATTGCGGTCGCAGACTCAAGGCTGTCGAGCATCTTGCGCCAGTGCTGTGGCCGGAACCTGAGGATATAGCTTGACCCCAAGGGCAGCTTCAACTGCTCCTGCAGCCACTGGTAGTGGATCTTGGCTGCCGGCAGCTCTTCGGTACTCTCTCCCCGTAGGAGATCCCTAAGCGCCCGGATCTGGGCAAGATCTTTTTCCAGCGCCTCGCTCAGCTGCTGGAAAAATCGACTCTGGGCTGACTCGGGCCAGAGGAAGGTGAACACCAGTGAAAAAACGATGATACCCAGCAGGTTTTCCTGGATCCGTAGCATCGCCAGGGTAAAGGTGGTGTTGGGGTCGGTCCCACCCATGGCGGCGATCAGTGCACAGATGGTCAGGCTCATCTGGAAGCCGTAGCCGTAGTAGGGGCAACCACTGAGGTAAACCCAAACCAGGGAGATTAAAAGGAAGCAGGAGATAAACAGCAGGGGCTGCTGGGCAAAGTTGCCCAGCAACATGAAGGCCATCAAGATCCCCAACACCGTGCCGAATAAACGGTTATAGCCCTTATGCAGCGAGTGACTGCGAGAGTCGGTGATCGCCAGTACGATCACCACGATCGCTGCCCAGTAAGGTTTGTTCCACCCGAACCAGAGGGCAATCAGAATCGACAGACTCATTGCCAGGGCAACCTTGATCGCCTCCTTGGTTTGGGCAGACAGCATGGGTTAATCCTCGGCGGTGACGGATTTTTGGATCTGGATACTGGCGCTGGTTCCCACGCGAAGTTGCAGGGAGGTCGGGACCTGATCAAGCTTGACCTTGATCGGTACCCGTTGGGCCAGGCGGATCCACTGGAAGTTCGGGTTAACGTTGGGCAGCAGGAAGGCGCCGGTGCTGCCATCTTGCTGGGCTATCCCGAAACCGATGGTTTCCACGCGGGCCTCCATGGGCAGGTCGGGATGGCTCATCAGCGTTACCACCGCAGCGTCACCGATATCGATGCCGGCCAGGTCTGTCTCTTTGAAGAATCCCTCGACCCAGAAACTGTCCTCATCAATGAGTGCCACCACAGGCTGGTTGGCCACCACCTGAGCCCCTTCGCGCAGGGTCAGGTTGGTGATGAAACCATCGGCGGCGGCATACACCTTGGTGTACTCGAGGTTCAGTTTGGCTTCACGCAGCGCCGCCTCCGCAGCCTTGACGTTGGCATCCGCGGCTTCGACGGCATTGGCGTAGTTGTTCAATTGCAGTGTGGAGATGGTGCCCGGTTCGCGGCGTTCCAGTTGTATGGCGCGATTGTTCTCGTTTTCCGTCTTATCCAGCGCCGCTTGGGCTTGCAGCAGGTTGGCTTCGGCCTTGGCGAGGGCCGTTTCGTAGGGCACAGGGTCGATCTCGAACAGCAATTGCCCCTCCTCTACCCGGCTGTTGTCATCAATATGCAGAGCGATGACCGGGCCGGTTACCCGAGGGGTGATCTGGATAATATGGGCCCTGACCAGGGCATCCCGTGTCCAGGGATTATCGAGATGGTATTGGTACCGCAGCACCACCAGGGTTGCCGCAATCGCCACCATGATGGCGGTCACCAGAAAACGTTTGATCACGACTCACTCCTGTCTAAGAAGGGATAATAAACGTCCCGATCAGGACGGTATAGATGGCGGTCAGGCTCAGTTCAAACAGGGCCGGAGCGGCAATCACACGGTGCAGGCCGATGCCAGCCAAGCCCCGGGCGGTGAGCAGGGCGCAGGCGTAAGCGATGGCGATGACCAGCAGCAACGGTGGCAGAAACACATCGCCGAAGGCGATCTCATGTGGAGCCGAAAACATATCAAGGACCTTGGTTTAAGGCGACTAAGCACGGATGGGGAACCCGAACATCAGTTTAGCAGACTCGGCTTTGAGAAAAACTTAATAGAGATCGCGGAGTTGGGATTTCTAACGCGCAGGCGAGGAGGTGTGACCCGGCCTGCGCTGGGGGTGGGGGGAGGGAATTATTCGATATTCTGGATCTTAATGTTGATTTTGAACAAAAAACCAAGCTCATGCAGGATTTTGACTGGAGGAGTTGAGTGATTTCCAAACTCACTACCCGATTTGCTACCCATTAGTGAAGTGCATATGACGTTATGCAACTCAGGCTTCCTGAACAACCCATTGTTGTTCTTAGCGCCTTTCCCAGGCTGCCACTATGTGGGTTGGTTTCATCTCGGCCTTGTGAGGACTCCATGAATGAACCTTACCCACCAGATCACTAGGGCTTAAAACGCCTTCTGACTCTGGTGTCGCTACCCAATAAACGGTCGATAGTAGTTCCATACCGCCTTGAGATTCAAAGCCTTCAATCAGCTGAGCGACACGCTCGAAGCGTTGCTTAGTGTCAGCGTGATGCTCTAGATAACTTCGTGCCTCTTGGGCAGCTTCTGGCTTAAGTTCAATTGGCGTTTCCGGCTTGTTGTGCCCATCGCTACAGCCAGTGATGGAATGCCCTTCCATTCGGTTGAGCACCTGGCGGAGAACATCTGCACAAGGTCACAGAGTGATCGGTGGGTCAATCACTCGTAGAAGTTGGGCAAGAAACGTTCATGATCTTGCTATGACTGTAGATGAGATGTTTGACCTGGAGGCTTTGGTGTACTCAGCCAGGATTAGATAATAATAAGTACGGGGCCTGTGTATGGGCCCCGATACTATGGCTGTTCAGCGTACTGAAGATAAAGTATTAAATTAAGTGTAATAATTAGTCCTTAAAAGCTGTAATCATGAGCGAGATGATTGCAGAGATCATGAGAACTCTTGGGATTGCGGCAGATAGGCAGTAACTTGAATAACAACTTCCGTAAAAACTTTGATTGAGAATCAAAACAACTAAAAGTGTTGGTAGGAATACTAATATCCACTCTAGAATGAAATTTTTTTGAAATGATTGATGAGTATTTTCCTTTGTTGACTTGTTATTACTAATGCTATCTTTGTTCAATGTTATCTTATTCTCTGCCTTCTCTGCCTTCTCTGCCTTCTCTGCCTTCTCTGCCTTCTCTNCTCTTGAAGCCTCAAAAGCATTCAAAATTCGAGTCGCTAGTGCTGATTATTGAACAGGGATGCAGCTCAATAAATCTGGCAGATGGAAAAGCAACAGTTATGCCATGATTATTAATTGATTCAATTCTTCATACGCCGAGTTCGTGCTGTTTTACGTGTCGAACGGTCTGCCCAACTTTCATGTACGCCTCATAGTTTGATATATATGAATATATGCAATATTGGATCTGAACATCAATCAACGCAAGCACTAGTTGTAAATGATCTTAGCTTTGCTTTAAAAGTGCTATGGATAATTGAATGGTCGAAAACTCTATGAATTTACAGCCTACTATTCTAGAGAATGGATATTAATATCTACGTCATTTAATTTTCAGGTCCTCGGTGATTAATGGGCTTCACAATAAACAATTCGAGTGAAGTCTGATAGTGATATTTCAATCGTTAAATAGTCTCTGTATACGCGCTGATAGCGCAGAAAAGTCTCCTTTAGGTAATCCAGATAATCTGAAATGCTCCATCAATTCCATTGCTCTGAGTCGTTGCAGGGGAGATAAGGCGATGCTCAATACCATGGTCTGTGCACTCCGTGTCGAATTCATGGTCACTGGTCGGCTGCCGCTGGCCTGTAGCGAAGAAACAGTCGGTGAACTCTTTGCCATCATCAGTCAGAGTCGTTTTGATGATGAACTTGGCTACCCAGTACTCGAGAGTACAGAAATCTCGATGTAGAGCAATCAAGCCATTCATGTTGGGCCTCAATAAACAGCCTTAATATTTTACCTACCAAAAATATTAACATAGCAAAAGCAATTATTTGTGTGAGCAATAAAATGTGTGAATCAATAATGCTCTTCAATGTAACCGTACGCCTTGGCGAAAAGGTCTTTGTCTTTGCCTAAGCCAAACTGAGCCAGTGTCACTAGCAGTGCCTTCTGGATTTCGCGCGGGCCACTGTTGGAGTTTTGCCAGCCTTCAAACCGGGTGGCTTTGACGATCTTGTCGATCTGTTCCACTAAATCGCCGATTAGTTTCGGCGTGGTTTCTGGGCGGGTTTCCAAGAAGAGTTTGGTTAAGGCCTGCTTGTTGTCCTCTTCGGTCACCACATGCTCGCCGGTTTCGCGCTCGGCTTGTACTGTATCTTTGGCGGCATCTAACAGACCTTTTAACCAGTCGATGGCTTTGATCACACCAGCTTCGTAGTCTTGGCGCAGTTTTTCTAAGCGTTCACCCAGCTCGACAAACTTAGGGTCGTTGCTGCCGCGCAGGCGGCCCATCAAGTCAATTTCCAGGCGTTTTGCGCGCTGCTCTTGCTCTTTATCCGTCAGGGTGAATATTGCGTGCTCATCCATGATCAGCTCGTCGATATCATCGCGGATGCGGTTGATGTCGGTATGCTCGTGGATCATCTTGATGGTTTCAGGGCCAAGGGCAGCCCACACCAAAGCGCCGGTTTGGCCGACTGGGCGCACTGATTCATAGATCTGCGCCAGCCATTTATAGTCTTTGCGATAAGGGGCTAAGAAGGTGTCTGGGTTAATGGCTGACCAAAGCTTGGCTAACACGCCAAAGCTCGCGGCAAATTCATCGCGTTTTTCATTGGTTGGCAGGCACTCTTGCGCCGCCATAATGCCTTCGAAACCTTCCAAGGTCCGGTCAACACCCGGGAAGAAGGACAAACATTTATCTAACTGGGCGGGTAATAATTCTTTAAAGGCTTCAATGCCTTCTACCACGCCATCGATTTCTTCCGGGTTGTAGGCCAGCGCGGTGCGCAGGTTTTCAAACACGCCAAGGTAATCAATGATGAGCCCCATGTCTTTGCGCACATCGTCTGTTTCGTACAAACGGTTGGTGCGGCACATGGCCTGTAGCAGCGTGTGATCGCGCAGCGGTTTATCTAAGTACATGCAGTAGCAGATTGGCGCGTCAAAGCCGGTAAGTAACTTGGCGGTGACGATGATCAGCTGCAACGGATGCTTGGGGTCTTTAAAGCTTTCGATTAAGTCTTTCTGGGTTTGGTCTTCGGCATCAATCTGCTGCCAACGCTCAAAATCTGCTTGCTGAATCGGCAGTTCTAAATCGTCGTGCCACTTACGCCAGTCTTTATTGAGCTTGTCTTTTTTACCGCCTTCTTCGGTTTTTACGGGTGCTTGGTCGACGTTCATCACTACTTCAACGGCATCAAAGCCGAGCTTTTCACCCAGCAAATAGTACATTTGTACGCAGGCATCGCGGTCATACACCACCACCATGCCTTTCATCTTTTTCGGCTTTACGTGGCTGGTAAAGTGTTCAGCAATATCATTGCTGACGGCGGCCATGCGTTTAGGTGCTTTGAGCATCACCGCTAATTTGCCTGCACGTTTTGATAGTGCGGCCTTTTCTT
The DNA here is from genome assembly GCF_039544205.1 of Ferrimonas gelatinilytica. NCBI lineage: Bacteria > Pseudomonadati > Pseudomonadota > Gammaproteobacteria > Alteromonadales > Ferrimonadaceae > Ferrimonas > Ferrimonas gelatinilytica. The sequence continues at coordinate 80,422 of NZ_BAABLF010000014.1, forward strand.
CGTCGTCGAGATTATTGTCTTTGGCGAGCTGCTCAAATTCTTGGTTGATGGCATCGCGGTCTACTCGCAGTTCTGCCAAGCGTGGTTCAAACTTCACCGGGTTAGTGGCGCCATCGCGGATCGACTGCTTGTAGCTGTAGCGGTTCATGTAGCGCCCGGGGTCTTCTTCGGCGCCGAACAGCTTGAAGGTATTGCGATCAATACCCGAAATCGGTGTACCGGTTAAACCATAAAAGTGCGCTTGTGGCAGGGCCCAGCGCATTTTCTCGCCCAAGCCACCTTCCTGCGTGCGATGAGCTTCGTCCACTAACACAATAATGTTATCGCGGTTATTGAGGCCGTTGGGGTTGCTATCGTCGATCTCGACATCTTTAAACTTAAAGATGGTGGTAATTAATATGCCACGGCTATCTTGCTCAATATGTTCACCAAGCTTTTTGCAGCTTTGTACTTTGATGAGGTTTTTAACGTCCGCACCGCCAAAGGTCTCGTTGATTTGGCTGTCCAGGTCGCGGCGGTCGACCACGATCAATACAGTGGGGTTTTTCAGGGCATTGTCACTGCGCAGCATTTTGGCGGCGTAGAGCATCAGTAAGGATTTACCCGACCCTTGGAAATGCCAGATCAGGCCTTTTTTTGGGTAGCCTTTGCGCACACGCTCGACGATTTGCTTGGCCGCTTCAAACTGTGGGTAACGCGGCAGAATTTTAATGCGCTTGGGTGGCGTGTTCTTACCGGTTTTAACCGTTGAAAACAGCGCGAAAGATTCCAGAAGCTGCAATAAGGTTTGCGGGTTTAACAAACCCTCACAGCTATCCAGCACCGATGCCAAGCCGGGCAAAATGTCATCGCGCAGGTCGGTATTGTGCCAAGGACCCCAATCTTTTGCCCGGGCATTGATGGCACCATAAGCAAAGGTTTTTCCTTCACTGGCAAAACATAGCAGGTTGGGTACAAAGAAGGGTTCAACGTTCTTCCAGTAGTGCTTTTTACCGCCCATAAAATCGGCGGCGCCGTCTTGCCAAGTCACACTCGGGCGGGTTGCGGTTTTCACTTCGCCCACTACCAAGGGAATACCGTTCACATAGAGCACAATATCAAAATAGACTTCGGTCGCCGCGATATAGTGCACCTGCTGCGACACCACAAAGTGGTTGTTGTCGATGTTATCGAAATCAATCAGGTTGATGGTGATATGGTCGCCATTCTCACCTAAAGGCAAGGTCTTCTCGGCCATTAACCATTCATGAAAATTTTCATTGGCTTTTACCAGGCCAGTGTGGCGCGCTTCTAGCACCACGCCACGCAGTTTGTAAATCACTTCATCGGCGTAATCTGGTTGCTTGGCAATATCGGGGTTTAACGAACACAACGCGTCTTTAAGCCACTCATCAACGAAGATATCCTGCGTTTGCTTGGGCAGGCTCTCACCGTGGCAGTATGTCCACTTTACTCCGCTTAAACCTTTTAAACGGTCGATAATTCCATTCTCTGTGACGGTTTGTTCGTTAAACATAAGAGAGCCCCCTAAAAACTAAATATTTTATTCCTGGTTGATTTTTCTAAAAACATGGTTTTCTCTAAATTGCACTGAAGCATCAAAATCTCCTCATTCAATATATTGTAATGCTCTAACAGTAAAAGAGACTCATCAGAAAATTTAGGAATTACAAAGGTTCTTAAGTATTTTAACGGTAGGAACTTCTGGGCATTTCCTGATTGGTTTATTTGTATTTCTCTTTCAAAGATTGGAGATTCGAGGTACATCTTTAACCATGTAGCTCTTTCTTGATCTCCGCCCATTTTGAATAAAGCGACATTCTTTATGCAAAAATTTGGTGAATCATTGCCAACAATCACAGGTGAACCTATCTTCCCAATCATTGCAAACAAAATGTCACCACTTTCTACTGCGCTTCTTTTATTAATTTCGGCAGCAGATGACTCAGAAATTTGATAACAATCTTCAAATAGAATTCTGTTATCAACCAAGTGCTTTGATGTAACCAAAGGGACTCCATAATCAACCGGGTCTGGCGTATCGTGAGTCCCATCCGTAATTTGCACGCATAAATCTGCAACAGATTGCATCCCAAATTGCGACATGTGTTGGTTCAGGAGTTTTGTTGAGAATGTTTTTTTAAATTTTACGAAAGATAAATATGCATCAATGGCAGCGAATTTCGCCAACTCAAGTTTTTTTAAAATATCAAGAAGGATTTTTTGATTTTCTTTTGTCGGGAAGACAAAAGACTGATTTTCAAGCGTTTTCCACTTAATTGTTGGTGATAGCGAACCTTCAGAAACCGCTACTGCACGCTCCATAAACGCATCTGACTGCATAAAGAATGGCAGAAATTCAGGTATTACATTTTTAGGATTCGCTTCAAGCACCATAGCATGTGCCGAACAAATACAATCCCAGTCTGCCACAGCCACTTTGCGCTGATATGCCCGGCGTTTACCAAAAATAATCTGACCTTTTTTGACCAACAGTTTTTGCCCAGCAACATCGCTTGGCACACCATGACGCTTTATTTTTAGGCTATCTGGGTCCAAATGCTCTAGGCCCACATACACTTCTAGCTCAGTTTCACTCGGTTCAACACGTTTGGAAATGTGTTTGGCGATATCGCCAAACTTCACCATTTGCCAGCCTTCGGGTAATTGTTGCTCAGTCATTTACTGCTCCACCTTGCTAACTTCAGTCTCGGTCGCTCCCGGCGTCCTGCCTTCCGCGACACTAATACTTCCTTGTATGTCGTATCCCAGCTCAGCAAGGCTGTGGAATAATTTATTGGTCTGCTTTTTCAATTGCACTCGGCTAACTTTCCATGCCTCGATGGCATGCTCAATATCGTGCGCTTCGCCGTTGTTTTGAGCTTGCACATAAAGCGGAATCGACAGGTTGTAGAGGTTTTCTTTGATGGTGTCGATATCCACCAAAGCAGTAATGTCGCTTTGCTTTTCTGGCGTAAAGTAAGCCTCGCACAGCACAGCCAAATCTTCATCCGATAAGCGGCTATGGGCGCGCTCTCGGGTAACGTGTTCCACGCCATTGATAAACAACACCTTGTTTTTCCGCTCGGCGGGTTTATTGCAGTTGAGTACCACCACGCAGGATTCCATAGGCGAGTTGTAAAACAGGTTTGGCCCAAGGCCAATTACCGCTTCGATAATGTCGGACTCAATCACCTGTTTACGGATGCTTTGCTCGGAATCACGGAACAAAACGCCATGTGGCCAGAGCATAGCGGCACGGCCAGTATCCGGTTTTAGGCTTTTGATGATATGGGTGTAAAACGCATAATCGGCACAGCCTTGCGGTGGTACGCCGTAGAGGTTGCGGCCGTATGGGTCAGCGGCAAACTTATCGCGGTTCCACTTTTTGATGGAGTAAGGCGGGTTAGCAAAAATCACATCAAACTGCTTGAGCTGGTCGTTTTCAATAAACTTGGGCTCGGCCAGGGTGTCACCGCGCAGCACATCGAACTCTTCAATGTCGTGCAGGAACATATTCATTCGGGCTATCGCCGAAGTGAGCAGGTTTACTTCTTGGCCATAGAGATGTACCGACCTCCATTCCTCACCGTGAGTACGTAGGTCCATCACGGCATTCAGCAGCATTCCGCCGGTGCCGCAAGTGGGATCGTAAGCCGTTTCACCGGGTTTTAAGCCCATAATGCGCGTCATCAGATGCACGACGGTACGATTGGTATAAAACTCAGCAGCGGTGTGGCCGGAATCGTCGGCGAATTTTTTGATTAGGTATTCGTAAGCCTCACCCAGATCATCCTGAGCGACCGATTTAATCCCCAGCGGAATTTTACTGAAGTGCTCAATTAGATCAGATAGCAGGTGATCGGGCAGGCGTTCTTTGTTGGTCCACTGGGCATCACCAAACACCCCATGTAAGCGCGGGTTGTTGGCCTCAATTAAACGCAGTGCGTTTTGAATGGCCTCACCAATGTTTTTGCTGGTGTGGCGCACTTTTTCCCAGCGGGCTTCCTTGGGAATATCAAAACGGTGGAACATGGGCATGGCGGCGTATTCGGCATCACCTTCATGGATTTCCAATGCTTCGGTGTATTCTTCTAAATACACATCCGACAGGCGCTTATAAAACAGCAGGGGAAAGATGTACTGCTTATAGTCTGAGGCGTCGATTTGGCCGCGTAAAAACTCGGCGGCCCCCCATAGGAGATCTTCTAGCTTTTTCTTATTCATGGTGCTCATAGCTCAAAGCCCTCTTTGATCAACAAAGCTTCGAGCTCTTGTTCTGCCTGCTCAAGGGCGGCGAGCTTTTGTTGAAAATCTTTGAGTGCTTCTTCCACAGTGATCGTTTCTTCAATCAGGGGCTGTTGCACATAACGGGCGATGTTGAGGTTGTAGCCGTTGTCCTCAATGTCGCTCATTGGTACCCAGCGGGCAATGCCTTCGATCTCTTCGGCAGTGGGCCCGCTACGGCGCATGGAGTCATAAATCCGGTAAATCTCATCGGCCTGCGTTTCGCTTAGCGTGTTTTGGGCTCGGCCCTTGGTGAAAATGGTTTCGGCATTGACGAACAGCACATGATCGTGGTGCTCCCGCGGCCGCTGCTTGCGTAGGATCAAAATGCAGGCTGGGATGCCGGTACCGTAGAACAGATTAGAGGCGACGCCCACCACCGCGACTAGCTTGTTCTCCTTCAAAAGCTGGGTACGTATCTTTCCTTCGGCACCGCTTCGGAACAGAACGCCATGAGGTAGCACAACGGCCATGCGTCCACGCTCGTTCAAAGAGGCAAACATATGCTGGACCCAAGCGAAATCGCCATTGGTCTTGGGAGCCAATCCGTAATTCGCACGTTGATATGGATCACTTTTCCACTGTTCGAATCCCCACTCTTTAAGACTGAACGGAGGGTTTGCTATCACACAATCAAAAGTTTCCAGCTGGTCATCTTTTAGAAATTTGGGTTCCCGAAGCGTGTCACCACGGACGATCTCAAAGTCTTCCTGCCCGTGGAGAAACAGGTTCATTCGTGCAATGGCTTCGGTTGTTAAATTCTTTTCTTGCCCCTTGATTTTTAACCGCCTTGGGTCGTCACCATTGTCTTTTACATGATGAATGGTTTCTAACAACATACCACCAGTGCCACAGGCCGGATCATAAACACTCTCGTTAGCTTGTGGGTCTAGGATATTGACCATTAAGCGGACAATGGTTCGTGGGGTATAAAATTCGCCTGCTTTCTTGTTAGCCTTATCGGCAAAGCGTTTTATGAGGTATTCATAGGCTCGGCCCATGTCATCATCACGCACACTCGATACACCGAGATTAACCTTGTTAAAGTGGTTAAGCAGTGTTGATAGCAGCTCGTCAGAGAGGCGCTCTTTGTTGGTCCAACTCGCATCGCCGAAAATGCCATGCAATTGTGGATTTGCTAACTCGATACCACGAAATGAATCTTTTAAGGCCTGGCCAATGTCTTTGGTTTCGGCAAAAACGTCTTTCCAGTGACACTCTTGTGGAATTTGAATGCGGTGAAACATCGAACCGCGAGCCAGTTGCTCGTCACCAACTTGGGCCAATGCATCGGCAAACTCTTCGTCGTAGACATCACAGATTCGCTTGAAGAAGAGAATAGGAAAAATGTAGGTTTTGTAATCTGAAGCATCGATTGGACCCGTGATGATGTGGGCCGCGTGCCATAAGTGGGCTTCCAGATCTTTCAATGAAATTAGTGTCATAGTTACTCGGCAGTAGAGTGTTGGAGCATATTGTCCTAGCTTATCATTCATGCGTAAAAGAGTTGAGCTTCGGGTCATCTGGTTGTCCAGAGCTTTAACGTAGACCGAGGAGGTCCCATGAGCTGAGCCCACCTCCTCGCTCCGTCTTCATGCAGCGTTCGTCTGAGCAGCAACCTTATCAATCAGATTGGACAACCATTGATGTGACTGTTCTGCTTGGTTTTTTACTTTCGCCAGCTTTGCCAGCTCTTCAGTTAAAGACAGTCGCGCTACGACAACCTCCTTGGCGAGGTATGCACCAATACTGAGGCTGCCATTGTTGGATTGGATTTCATCGATAGCAACGGCTTTGAAGCGTTCATCCGCAGTATGTTTTCCTGCTGCGAGTTCCGCGATGAGTTTGACGTCATCCTGGTTGAATGTGCGTTGGTTGCGTTTAGTTGCTCCGACTTCGCTGGCGTCGACAAAGTGAATTGGTGTATCAACATTTTTTGCTTTACTGAGTACAACTAAGACAGTGGGGATCCCAGTGTTAGTGAGCAGGCCGCTCGGTAATCCAACAAGAGCTTCGATTAGTCCCAACTCAAGTAGAGCTTGACGCACTTGTGCGTCATAACCGCTTCGGAATAGCCAGCCTTGAGGTAACAGAATATACGCTCTGCCGTTCGCTTTGAGTTTATCCAGGGCTAGCTGCAGCCAAAGAACGTTTCCTGCGTTTGCCGACATGTTACGTTCCGGCTTAGCAATCAGGTAGTTGGCGTCATCCAGTTGACGACGTTGATCGGCGCTGAACTTTTGATTGAGCGGAGGTTCCATCACTACGATGTCCGCGGAGGCGGCTTTCACTTGTGGCTTGGAAAGGGCATCACCATAGTGGAACTCTGTCTCGGAATCATCAAGCCGGAACAGGCGCGAAGCTAATGTATAGGTACTGAGATCGATCTCTTCTAAGATTGCTTTTTTAGGCCCTAAATCAGTAACAACACCCCCTAGACCGCAAGCGCCATCATAAACCACCTTGTCGTGACAGTTGCCAATTAGAGCTTTAAAAAGCATCGTCGTACTGGTGTTGGATGAGCTCTCGCCGTACCGACTTGCTTGTGCAGCAAGATGACGCAGCGGTTTGACTAAGACTTTTTTGTCTTCGATATTGGCGAGCCCGTCGACAATAGTTGTCAATGTTTTTGGATCGATATGGCTTGGAGGCGGTGGAGTTACAACATACTCGTTGAGGTCAAACCGTTCGCTCAGTTCTTGTGATACTTCATGCAGAATGTCGTGGTGGTCTAGCTCAGTCGCTTCGTGGAGCCGTTTAAAGCCTTGAGGGTGTAGTTTGGCAACAACAGCAATATAAGCGATCAAGTCGATAATGTGATGGACTTCCATTTTACCACGGCCTTGGTCCATGATTTTCAGGAGCATTTCTTTTACTTGTTTCATGCTGCATCGCCCATCATCAGATTTTCAATGCATACGTTGGCTACTATTTTTTGCTGTTCAGCGACTGCGATTGCATCTCGGTAGGCGTGATTGCGCGCCCAGAACAATTCAGCCACCTTATCTTGCGAAGTCACAGTCGGGACAGGGACAGTGAACTTCTTGATGCTTGCGGCACTGATGTTGGTAACGATTGAACCGGTGCTAAGTGCAGCTAACTGAGACTGGCCCAGCGGACTATTGAGGTATGCCACCAACACCTCACCGCGTACCTGGCTGGTATCGGGTCGAAGTAGTAAAAAGTTGGCAGAGGCCACAACATTCTGTTTCGATACTTCTTCACTGATGATGGCTGCACGAGGTGTGCTGCCTTTTGCTAAAAGCACCACATCGCCGGACTGAAGAAGAAACTTGCTAGGGTCGCGACCCTCTTTGACGTCAATGGGAACAAGAGCTCCGGATTTTACTTCACCAAGTGGATTGAGTGATGCACCCATTAACAGCTTGTGGTTGGCGTTTTCAGTTGCTTCTTTGTCAAAAAGAATATTGGTTGCTCCGGTGATGACTTCCCTACAGAGATTACCGATAGTCTGAGTGTTTTTCATTGTTCGTTTTCTTTCTACGATTCATCTTCTCTCTAATCGTAGAGGCGAAACGAATGGCGCGTCAATGTTTTTTTTCGTTTTCGCTCTACGAATTTATCTGCGGAGGGGTCACAGGAGTAAATGTCAATTAAAATCTATTGCAAGCTCTCTGTTTGTTCGCTTTTTCATGGCATCTCCGCTGCAGATGGTGACGGGGTCTTGGTGTTTATGCCTTCCCGCTTAGGGAAGGCATATGAATGGATTTGTTATTTTTAAGTTTTTATCTACATTTAGTCACTGTTACAGCTTTCCTGCTGACGAGGTCGGACGGTGGTAACTGCTCTCATGGGTCGCGTGCGGCCCTTCGGGTGCTATCTGCGTTAGTAATGCTTCTGTTTAGTGCACAACTAATTCAAAGCAGCTGACCGAATAAGAACATTTTTAACCAAATGCAGATCGTGTGACTTGTTACTACTGATGGAGAACTTGTTGCGTGATTGCAGTGATTGGCGTCGACATTGGACGCCAATAGGTGCTGGCGCTTAGAACTTCCTGAGTGATCTAGCTAAATGTGACTCTTATAAGGAAAGCTGAGATGAATCATTTCATTAAGTCCTCTCCGTAAACAGTCTGAAGTAAACACTGCTGTAGGAAGACCGTGCTGTCTCCGACTTCGACGTGCTATCTCCACGTGAGTGGCCAATGGCGTGTCCGCAGTGTGCTCATGACAACTTTGAAGACCTTGCGTCATCATAATTTTTCAATTTAATTCAGGTTTTTATCGGAGAGTGCCATGTATGACATTGCATACGTTTATACATCGAGTGAGCTAGAGAGTGCATTGAAAGGAAGTTATGACTACATAGTGATACAGGATTCAGGTCTTGCATCTAACATCAGTATCATTACTGGTGCATCCAAGGCTGCTATTGCTGCAGCGATAGCAGCGGCGGGCGTTGCGGCATCCAACTTTTGGAACCCAGTTGGGTGGGGAGTGGGAATAGTTGGATCCGCTGTAGGCAGCAAGTTAACGATCGCTGTTGTGGTATTGATTTGGGCCTTGGGCGTGACGCTGATCTATGCCATTGCCAATGACTACCGAGTCAAAGGAAAAGGGAGGATAGTCTTGCCAGATGGCACAGAAGTCGACGGTGAACTCATACTTGAGCCTCGATAGTCATCGACTGAGCCACGCTTAAGCGTGGCTCAGTTCACGCTGCTCAATCCTCTCCATTATCCAGTCCTGAATCTCGCCTTCCACCCAGGCTACTGCTCGCCCCCCGAGTGGTACTGGCTTGGGGAAGCCGTCTTCGGCGATGTACTTGTAGATGGTGGAGCGGGCCAGGCCGGTGCTGTGCATGACGTCTTTCAGTTTGATGAGTCTCATGAGGAAATCCTTGTTGTTCAGGTCATGAGATAGCGCCCGCCCTTCATTTTTTACCCAGGTGATGTCTCGCTCTGCATTCCAAAAATTTTCAGATACATATTACGGTCTTGCAGTAGCCGATCGTGTTGCTGTTAGGTGCCGGAATTCGGTCCGTTTTCTGGCGATGTCGTACTTCTGAAAGTCCAGGAGGCGTTATGCCTTTCGCATTTGTTGCCGGCTTCGTGGTCGGTGTCGGGCTTTACCATGCGCTGAAGGAGGGAAGTGATGTTCTCCTTTCTGATCGCTAGGCCGATGGCTGAGTTGTTTGTTGCTGGTGTGGTTGCTGGCTACAACTGGGCCAAGAGCCAGGACGCCTGAGGCGTTTTAGGACGTGCACAGTGGACGTGAATAATCCAAGGCGGAGCAGATTGCTCCGCCTTTTTTATTCCTTTTGGTTTGCCAGGGTTGCAGCCAGCGCGGTTGCTGCCAGAGGCAAGAGGGAGCGCAACATGAGTGATGAACGCAAGACAGACTATGTCACCGAGGGCCCCATGACGGTGACTCAGGTACTGGAGAAAGCCGCCGATATTCTGGCGGATCGATTTGTAACGTCGGATGCCTACTGCAGCCCGGCCCGGACCAAGGCCTTTCTCAGCTTTAAGCTGGGCCGCTATGAGCGTGAGGTGTTTGCCCTGATGCTGCTGGATAACCAGAATCGCCTGATCCAGTTTGTCGAGCTGTTTCAGGGCACCATCGACGCGGCCAGCGTGTATCCCCGCGAGGTGGTTAAGGTGGTATTGCAGCACAACGCCGCCGGCGTGATCCTGGCTCACAACCATCCATCGGGTGAGGCCACCCCTTCGGAGGCCGATCGGACGATCACCCGCCGGTTGATTGAGGCGCTCGGCTTGATCGACGTCCGGGTACTGGATCACATCGTGGTGGGCAAGGACAGTGTCTCCTTTGCGGAGCGCGGCCTGCTCTGACGCCCTCATCGCAGGAATAGAGCGAAGTTCCCAATTTGCCCTTCTGGGTACTTGAGAACCCTTGCTCCATAAGCCTTTGCGAGGAGGTAGGGCTCTGAAGTACTCAAAATCCCCATTTCAATCGAAATAAGGAACCTGAGCCATGGCCGAAGTGCATGCCGTGAAGGAACCTGAAACCATTCAACTGGTTAGCCACCTCCTCAAGATCCGCCACAGCCAGCAGATGGCGGACGTGTGGGATCTGGGTCTGAACCTGGCGCTGCGGATCTCCGATCTATTGTCGATCACCTTCCGTGACATTGACGGTGATCGTCTGGTCCTGCGCGAGTCCAAGACCGGCAAGTTGGCCACCATCCACCTCAATCCGAAAGCGCAAAAGATCATCCAGCGGATCCGTGATGAGCATCCCCACCACCTCTATCTGTTCCAATCCTATCGCAATCAGCAGTCACGCCACCGAACCCCCAGGCCCATCACCCGTCGGGCAGTCGGCAAGGCATTTGAGTTGGTGGGGGAGGAGCTCAAGATCGCGTTGGGCACTCACTCGATGCGCAAGACGCGCGGTTACCACCTCTATCAGGCCACTAACGACATTGCGCGAGTGATGCAGATGCTGAGACACCGCTCTGCCGGAGTCACCTTGCGTTATATCGGCGTGACTCAGGATGAGATCGACCGCGACTTTCGTGAGTTGGTGCTGTGACAATAAGGCGGGCATTTGCCCGCCTTGTTTTAATGTTGACTGCAGCCGAAGTTTCGAAAACCGGTGCCGTAGATCTTACTTTTTTTCTTGGCTAAATAGCTGGCCCGATAGAACAGTTCATTGAAGGACTGCTGGAACTCCTCCGAGGAAGAGTTTCGGTTGAGATAGTAAAGAGGATTATCTGGAAAGTGAACTAAGGTAGCAAACTCCATGGGATCGACTCGTAAGGCGCTGCACCAGGCATGGATGATCCGTGTGGCCATGCAAACATTATTCAAGTCTCGGTAATCACCTAAGGTGAAGTAGGCATCGTTATTGAAAAGCAGCAAGGTGTGGTAATGGGTCTTGTGTTCTCTATTCTGCTCACGGGCCCAGACGTATCGGACCTTACAAGGATAGATCCGTTTCCCGGCATTCTTTTTTTTACTGAGATCGGCTTGGATTTTTGCGTTGAGGGATGCCATGAAGCGGGATATGACACTTGGATCCGTATCCGCGAAGTGATCCGGTGTGTCCTGCTCCATGGGATCCATATTCTGCGTATCTCCGGGTAAGCGAAGATCTACGCGTAATGCTAAGGTCCTCGGGTAGTCATTAACGGAGTGATGGATGGTTTGATGAATACGTTCGAGATATCTTTGGTCGAGTGGTCCATGACTGTTGATGGTATGCGATGGCATGATTCTTCTCCTAAGTATGGTGTGTTCATAGGAGTGCATTGCCATTATTTTTTTACTTCATGTCGCTTACTTCCTACATCAAGCCTTATTGGGCTTGAGTGATTATCTAACATTCAATTTAGGGATCTATTAGCTATCCATATTACCTAACCGACATCGCCGATGGCGGTGATGTTCGGCTGCAGCGAACAGTAGAGAGCATGTAGGTCAGTGTGGCCTGAGGGATTGGTTCATTGAGTCACTCTGGAGTTATCTTGCTATGAGGGCATCCCATGCGGCAATTTACCGACATTTGATTGAATTTAGGTTATGTTGATGTAACGATGTTTACTAGGTGGCGCACGACGAGGGAGATACGTTGTGGGGACGCAAAATGATACGGGCAGGTTACGCAGTAACCATGCCTTTGAGGTTTCCGAGTAGATGGAGTATGTGCGTCATGGCTATTCATGATCAATATATAATAAGCCACTCACTGCGAGAGTGTAAATTTTATTTGCGTTACATTAAAAAGGAGTTTGGTGACGCATTAACATGGAAAACCAATCCTGCAGAAATGTGTATTGAAATAAATTCAATCTTAGACAGAAAGATTAATGATTTCAATCAAAAGGTTGCTTTTGCCAATAGAATGAAATCAGCCTGCCAACACGATCTTATCTCATCTGATAGATTTTCTTGGATTAAAAGTGATCGGCGAGCTTGCTTTTGGGTTTGGGGTTGGTTGATTAATTCAACCCCTACCAAGCTTGGTTATAGCCACTTAGAACGACCCAATCACAATGATATTGACTTTGGCTATATGAAGGGAGAGGCGCGAAGCCATTCTATCAGGTATGAAGCAATTGTTAATTTTTTTGATGAATGGAATGTAATAAGGTCATGGAAAGATGATTTATTGTCTCGTTTAGCTGAAGAATGGGCTCAAATACTTAGAAAGACAAAAACATTTTCTTGGCTTGACGAAAAAAATGAAGAACAAATATGGTGGGCTTGGAAGCATATTGTTGACTCGCCGGTTAAAAGCGACTATTTAGCGCCTATGGATAACGCTGAAAGATATTTGTCAATATGTACCGCTTTTGACTTATGGGAGGCAGAGCGTGATAGTAAAGATTTGTTTCTTCATAGGTTTAATAAAGCTTGGCACCAAAAAAAACATCGCGACAATCGTGTTGGAAAGAAATCTCTTAACACTTATGTTTCAGAGGATGTGAAGAACAAGTTAGAAACTCTTGCGTTAGAGCGAGGGCAGAAACTCCACCAGGTCATAGAGTCCTTAATCAATAATGAATATCAGGCAACACGAACCAAGCTTTATGTTTAAATCCAATTTATTATAAAAAGCAATAAGAGATCATTATGGAAAAAAAGTTAGCACGGATCTGCTGGAACACTTTTGACTGGCAGCGTCCATCGGGCCCCAAGGGTAAAAGTCTGGACCGCAATTGCTTTGAGTATCAGCGTGGTTATGGGCACGAAGAGTGGCTAAAAGACACCAGTAAGCTGATCGATGGCTACAAATACTCATTTTTGCAGCCGGTGAATACTAGCAAGAAGCGTCATGCGGGGCAGAGCTACGCGGTCTGGTTATACACCATGGAGGGTAAGCAAAAGTCTCTGGTTGGTTGCATTAAGAAGGTTGATTGCCTGACTGCTGAGGAGGCGCAACGCGGTGCGGAGCAGCATCAGCAGAATGGCTGGTTTGAAGAGATGCGGGAGCAGCTCACTGAACAGGACATCGATACTCGCTATCTGATAGAGGATGAACCTCTTCATAACTTCAACATCAAGTTTAAGCCGCAGGATCTTGAATGGTTTGATGAGCCCATTAACATTACGATGCAGTACGGCAACAACCGCTACGTGCTGCTGAATGTCAGCGATGCCGAATTTAAACAAACGCTGCTGCTGGAAGATGATTTAGCTTTCGACCTGAACGAGCTCATCGAAGATAGTGATCTGTCAGCTTCTGAGCGTGAAAGCCAAGTGATGGCACGTATCGGACAGGGTAAATTCCGAAAGGATGTTATCAATCTTTGGGGTGGTGAGAAGTGTGCCGTTACCTTAGTTAACGTCAAAGAGATGTTGATTGCATCGCACATCAAGGCATGGAAAAACTGCGAAACCAAAGAAGAGCGCCTAGACGGTGCCAACGGGATTCTGCTTTGTGCCCATTTGGATAAGCTGTTCGACTATCACCTAATCACCTTCTTACCGGAGAAGAGTCACTACGCTCTGACTGCTTCTGAGGCACTGGATATTAAGCAGTTGAAAGGCATGGGCGTTGAGGAGGGAACTGAGCTGAGCACCACTCACCTCGATAGAGGTGCACTAAAGCGCTTCGAAGGTTATATGGCTCACCATAACGCAGAGTTTGAGCGCAAACAAAACGAGTATCGTAATAGCCTCTGAGTTGAAGTGAGCGATGACCAGCTTGAGATGCTTGTCAACGGAAGGGGCTGTTTGACTCTTATAGTTCAAGTCCATACTCATCAAGCAGCTCTGTGCTGTTTGATGGGTTTATGGTTAAGCAGAGCACTTCCCCTCCAACGAAGCCATGACGATGCCGAAAGCTTTGCTCACTGATTACCTTTGCGACATACCGATACCCGCTGTCCACTCTTCGAATGACGTAAAAGGGATATTTGGTCAAGTCCACCAGCCTAGTGAGTGTAGCCCCCTCCATCTGAACATCGCCCTGTTTGGGTTGGTCCTGATTTGGCTTAATCGTGTTTTAGGGATTGCACTGACATTTCGATAAATCTCAGGCATGAAGACTGAATTGAGATCCAGCGCTATGAGGCCATGTACTTGCAGTGGTTGTGGCAACGTATCCGGCTCGGTAATCCACCCGACTTGGCAGTCACCCTGGGCAAAGTGAGTAACGATCCGATCAAGTTTGAATTATTTGACTTCATTTGTTGTTACTAAGGCATTGATGGTATTCGCTACCAATGTTAGAGCTTCTCGCCGCTCTTCAAGATAGTCGTGTTGGTCATACACGCCCTCGATGCCTCTAAGCTTGTGGTTGAGGCATCGTTCTGCCACATGTGGTGCCACACCTTCTGCAGCCAGTAAGCTACGGCAGGTTCGGCGAAGGTCGTGCACTGTGAAGGGCTCAAGTTCACCCATTCGGTTTGGTGGCTGTTTTTTCTTTCCTGGCTCCTGCCCAAACAGCTTGGCGATGGCGCGGTTCAGCGTGTCTTTTCCCATATGCGGGTTCTTTGCACTTCGTCTACTTGGAAACACGTAGTCGGAACCACAGGCTCGGATCTGCAGCTCTTGCAGCCAGTCGATTGCTGGCGGCGGCAAGGGAATGGTGATTGCACTGCCCGTCTTACTGCGATCCTCCGGCAGCCTCCATAGTGCTTCACCCAAGTCGAACTCCTCCCACTTGGCCTCGGTGAGCTCGGTTTTTCGGACACCAAGTGTGACCAACAGGGCACAGGCGAGATAGTTGTCGCGTGTAAAGCTGGTTGAGTGCTCTTTGAATACTTTGAATGCCTGATCGAGCTCATCAAGGGTCAGCGCCCGTGTGCGGCTTTTTTCCAAGCCGCCAGCATCATCAACTTTGAAAGCTGCTGCTGGGTTGTGCATCAGCAGGTGTAGTTTAAGGGCGTGGTTGAAAAGCTGCTTAAGGTACATCAGCGTGTCATTGGCGATGCTGGGCCTACCAGTGTCAGCAACGGCTCGAATGATGTTGCGGATCTCTAACGGCGTAACCTTATCGAGTGGATATTGCCCGATACTAGGTTGGATCTCTTTGGTGTAGATCCGTTTGGGTATGGTCGGGTGCTTAAGCCTTTTCTCTAAATCTTGATACCAGTCAATGAAGAGATCGTCGACGGTTCGGAAGACCACTTGTTTCTCAGCGTTTCGCATGGTGATGGGGTCCTCACCTTGCAGTATCTTTTGTTTGAGTTGTGCTGCTTGCGCGCGGGCGTCGGCCAGAGAGAGGTTAGCCTGCTTGCCGATGGTCATGGAACGACGCTTGCCGAACAGGGTGTAGCGCAACATCCAGTAGGGTAGGCCGCTTTGGGGTACCATCAGGTACAAACCTTCTCCATCACCATATCGACCTGGCCTCCCTGCCTTGACGATCGACTGCGCACCCTTAGCGCTTAACTTGCCCATACATCATCCCTCGCTGCTCTCGGTAGTCCTGTTTTAGCAGGATTTGAACGGTGTGGGTAGTGAATGTGTATTTGAGGGCGAAAAGCGGGTAGGCATCCAAAGTCACTACCCGATTTACTACCCAAAACGGCATGGCTTTAACTGCACTTTGATAGATTTCACTAGACGACTAAAGTAAAAAAAGCCCTGTAAAAACAGGGCTTGGTAAGCATTGGTGAATCCGGATAGAACTTATTCGATGTTTTGGATCTGTTCCCGCATCTGTTCGATCAGCACCTTCAGCTCGACGGCAGCGGCAGTGATGTCGCTGTTAATCGACTTCGAGGCCAGGGTGTTCGATTCGCGGTTGAACTCCTGCATCATGAAGTCAAGACGTCGGCCGCAGGCGCCGCCTTTTTTCAACACTTTGCGCGTCTCTGCCACATGGGCGTCGAGGCGGTCCAACTCCTCTGCCACGTCCAGTTTCTGCGCCATAAGCACCATCTCCTGCTCCAGCCGGGCCGGATCCAGGTCGCCTTGGATCTCTGCCAGTCGGTCGCCCAGTCGTTGCCGCTGCCACGCCATCACTTCCGGCATCCGTGCCCGCACGAACGCGGCCTGCTCGGTGATGGCATCGAGGCGTTGCTCGATCAGGCTCGCCATCGCCTTACCCTCGGAGGCGCGGGCGGCAAGGAAATCGCTCACTACATCGTCGAATTTACGCAGCAGATCCTGGCTGATCTGATCCATGTCCTGTTCGCTGGACTCCAATACCCCGGGCCACTTGAGCAGATCCACCAGCTGGATCTGACCGATCCCCGCCAAGGTGTGCAGGCGCTGGGCCTGACCGATCAACTGCTGGGCCAGGGCCTCGTTCATGGTGACGGTGTCCGCTTTCTGGGCCAGGTCGAAGCGCAGGCTGACCTCCACTTTGCCGCGGGCAAGGCGCTTGCGCAGACGCTCGCGCAACACCGGCTCCAGGCCACGAAACTGCTCGGGCAGCCTCAGGTAGGTTTCCAGGTAGCGCTGGTTGACGGAACGGATCTCCCAGGAGGCGCTGCCCCAGTCGGCTTTGAGATCACCGCGGCCATAGGCGGTCATGGAGTGAATCATGGGTCAATAACTCTGTGGGTTGGTGGCTGCGACAAGTATACCGAGTCACCTTCTGGCTTTACAGGGCGGAAAAAAGCCCGCGCATGCGGGCTTGTTCGAAAGCCAGGTTAGTTGCTGGCGGTCTGCTTGGGCAGGTAAGGCCCGGCCGGAATGGCGCTGTAGGCACCGTACAGCACCTGATAGTTGGCCTGCCGGGCGAGCGGCATGTAGTTCGGTGAGGCGCGCTCCATGGCAGCGACGATCGCTCCGGCAATGAGATCCGCCAGCGGGTTGCCACTGGAACCGCCGTCCGGAGTGTAGGTGACCTGCTTGACGGTGTGCCACAGGGTTTCCCCGGTGTGGGCGCTTTTGATGGTGTACTCCAACTCGACGACCGTGGTGGTCGACAGGACGACGTACTGGGAGTCCCACTTGTTGATGGTGACGTAGAGCACGGTGTCGGTACCAAACATTTTGCCCAACTGGGTGGGCGCCAGCTGGTGCATCTCTTTGGGCTCGCTGATCCCCTCCGCACTCATCACGGTTTTCACCGTGTTCACCGGGAAAACGTAATAGCCCTTTTCACCTAGGGGTTTTGAGATGGTGGCAAGGAAATAACCTGGTGCATCGACCTCCACGGAGAGGTTGACCGGTGGCAGAACCAGGATGGAGCGGGGGGCTGCCGCAACGAAGGCGCTGGTATCCATAGGCTCAGGCGGGGTGACACAGCCGGCCAGGAGCAGCAGGGTCAGGGGCAGTATACGTTTAAGCCATCGCATCTTAATTGACCTCCTGTGTCGTGGGGAGTCGACGCTGGAGATTGCTGATCAGCGCCTCCATTAATACCTGGCTTTCCGGCCACTGCTGCTGTTCCTTCTGGTACCAAAATATCGCCTGCTCGATCTTGCCCGCGTGCAGGTAAGCGGTGCCAAGCTCCGCATAGAGGCCTGGCGCAATCACCTTGCCTTGGTAGTTGACCACCTCCGTCAACTGGGTGATGTAGGCTTCCAACTCTTCCGGGGCGCGTTGTTGCTCGTAGACGGCGTCCTCGTACTCGCCCCAGTGGTAGAGTCCACTTTGACTGGCACAGCCGCTGAGCGCACCGAGCAGGGCCGCTGCCAGTGCCAGCTTTCCATGTTTGTGCATCGGATCTCCTTACTGAATGCGGACGGTTTTGGTGACATCACCGTCGATATAAAGGGTTTCGGTGTAGATGACCTGGCCGTCACGGAGGATAGTCAGTTGATGGGTGCCGGCGCTGACCGGAATGGCGAGAGGGGTCCTGCCGGTGTACTGTCCCAGCGCCCCCAGGGCACGGTCATTGAGCTGGACCTGGTCCTCCTTCTCGCCCCCCTGCAGAAGCAGCCTGGCTTTATCGGGTTCGGCGATGATCCGCTCGGAGGGGGCGCAAGCGCTCAGCAGCAGAGCAAATAGAATCCAGATGGGTGCTTTCATTAGATCTTCTCTCCGCTGGTGATGACCAACTGGTCGATGGTGTGCGCGTCCAGTGAGCCGGTGAGCAGGGTTGCGACGCTGCCTTCGTTGGTTTCGTTGTCACCGAAGTTGGTGACGATCTTAATGCGGGCCACCTCCTTGCCGGGCAGCCTGATGGCGAAGCCGGTTTGTGCGGACGTCACCTCGCGGCCCTGGGTTTGAACCACCAGCTCCTGTCCGGGCAGGATGCCCTGGTGCTTGCCACCAGAGATGAAGATCTGCCCCTCCTGGATATCGAGAATGTGGGTTTCCCAGGGACGGTCCATCAGTTTGCCCACCAGGCCGCTCATCACCTCACTGAGGGCGGCGTTAATGGCGCGATCATTGAGTGTCGCGTCGTACTCGGCCCGGCTGCCAAAGCCCATCACCGAAGCCGACTCGAGGGTTGCTTCGGCACTGCCTGAGGTAGTGAAAAAGATGTGGCCGGTTTTGACGTCCACCAGGCGCAGCTCCACCTTGGCGTGGGCCGTCTGCGCTTTGGTGCTGGAGAGGAAGCCGCGCTCTCCGGTGGTTTTACGGCCGAACTCGGTCAAGGACCCGATGATCAGCGCATCCACGCCCACTAACTGGTTTGCCTGCCCGGTGAGGGCTTGTTCGGCCTGGATCTTGTTGAGATCCGGCCGCTCGAATACCAAAAAGCGACCGCTCTGGGACAACTTGGCCGCCAGCATGTCGGCCACCTGTTTGCCCAGGGGATCGCCCTGATTGTCGTACAGCAGCGAGCGACCGTAGTTGGTTTCGTTGGTGACGCGACCGATGGCGATCTTGCGTTTCAAGGTCGGGGCTGATGGGAGGATAATTTCCGGTGCCTGTACCTCCGGCACTTCGGCGGTTTTCAGCTCCCGCTCCGGGGTGGCACAGCCTGCCGTTATCAGGCCGGCCAAGGCCACTAAGGTCAATTTTCTCAACATCTTATTGCTCTCCATGCAAATAATCCCAGACTAGGAGAATCCGCATTGGATAACAATTGGCCAATCTCTTACAGGGGTTGGCAGCAGCTTCGGCCAGCGGGGTTAAACATGAATCCCCAAGGTTGCTATAATCGCCGCCACTTCCCGCCACTATAGGTAGATCTTCATGCGTTCCAACGGCAGAACCGCGGCCCAGCCGCGTCCGGTATCCATCACCCGAAACTTCACCGCCCACGCCGAGGGCTCCGTGCTGATCGCCTTCGGTCATACCCAGGTGATCTGCACCGCCAGTGTGGAGGAGGGCGTACCTCGCTTCCTGCGGGGCCAGGGGCAGGGCTGGATCACCGCCGAGTACGGCATGCTGCCGCGGGCGACCCACAGCCGGAACAACCGGGAGGCGGCGCGGGGTAAGCAGAGCGGTCGGACCCAGGAGATCCAGCGTTTGATCGGCCGCAGCCTGCGTGCGGCGGTGGATCTGAAAGCCCTGGGTGAGCACACCATCACCATCGACTGCGATGTGATCCAGGCGGACGGTGGTACCCGCACCGCAGCCATTACCGGTGCCTGTGTGGCGCTGATGGACGCCATCGACCACCTCAAGGCTAAGGGCAAGCTGAAGATCAGCCCGCTCAAGCAGCCCATTGCCGCGGTCTCCGTCGGCATCGTCAAGGGCCAGCCGGTGTGTGACCTCGACTACAGCGAGGACTCCACCGCCGAGACCGACATGAACGTGGTGATGGGGGAGGATGGCCGCATCATCGAGGTACAGGGGACCGCGGAGGGCGAACCCTTCTCATTCGATGAGATGAACGCCATGATGGCGCTGGCCAAAGATGGCATCGCGGCCCTGATCGCGGCGCAGAAAGACGCTTACAACCAGAACTGAAACACCAGAAGCGGCTTTGCCGCTTCTGCTTTATTAAGCCCCAGGCAGAGAGATTGGAGAGACCGTGAAAGCCTACCAGAAAGCCTTTATCGAATTTGCCCTCGAACGTAATGTCCTGCGCTTCGGTGAGTTCACCCTGAAATCCGGCCGCACCAGCCCCTACTTCTTCAACGCGGGTCTGTTTAACCGAGGCAGTGACTTGGCCAAACTGGGCCGATTCTACGCTGCTGCCCTGATGGATGCCGGCATCGATTTCGACCTGCTGTTCGGCCCCGCGTACAAGGGGATCCCGATTGCCACCACCACCGCGGTTGCCCTGGCCGACCACCATGACCGCGACCTGCCCTACTGCTTTAACCGAAAGGAAGCCAAGGATCACGGCGAAGGGGGCAACCTGGTGGGTTCCGAGCTTCGGGGCCGAGTGATGTTGGTGGACGATGTGATCACCGCCGGCACCGCCATCCGCGAGTCGATGACCATCATCCAGGCCAACGGCGCCGAGCTGGCCGGGGTGCTGATCGCCCTGGATCGTCAGGAGAAGGGTCAGGGCGAACTGTCCGCCATCCAGGAGGTTGAGCGCGATTTCGGCTGCGCCGTGGTGTCGATCATCACCCTGAAGGACCTGATCACCTACCTGGCGCAGCAGGAGGGTCGCGAGGCCGAGCTGGCCGCGGTGAGCGCCTATCGCGAGCAGTACGGCATCGCTTAAGGTTTTTTAGTGCAAAAGGCGCCTTGATGGCGCCTTTTTACTTTTTGTGCTCCGGGTGCTTCGGGATCAGCCCTAAGGCTGGTAGGTTGAATATTTTAGTGTTTGCAACAAGGGATTAGGGTCTAACGATGGAATGGTATAAGCAGGCCATGGTTGCCGCAGCATTACTGCTGGGTAGCCTGCAGGCACAGGCACAGGCACAGGCACAGGCACAGGCACAGGCACAGGCACAGGCACAGCATGAGCGCTATGAGGCAGCAGAACAGCTACTGGAGGTGATGAACATGGCGGAAGCCATGCAGTTGACCATCGAGCAGATGATGCAGGTAGAGATGCAGCAAAACCCCGCCATGATGCCTTATCGTCATGTGTTTAAGACCTTCTTTGACGAGCACCTGAGCTACGAGCGGCTCAAGGATGATTTCGTCGAGATTTACGCCGAGGCTTTTACCAGCGATGAGCTTCGGGCTCTGAGCGAGTTCTACCAGACGCCGGTGGGCCGTAAGAGCATCGATATGATGCCGCAGCTGACCAGCCAGGGCGCGCAGTTGGGGATGCTCCGGGTGCAGGAAAACCTGGAGGAGCTGGGGCAGATGATCCAAGCGGAAGCAGAGCGCTTGAGCCAACTTCAGGGCGAGTGAACCGGCAGATCGACGCAAACAAAAAGGGCGCCCGGAAGGCGCCTTTTTTGCTCTGTAGGATTCAGCTTTGCAGCAGCTGCTGGCGGATAAAGGCCCACTGTTCGGAGAAGCTGTCGGTGGGCAGCTGCTTAAAGTCACTGCGGACAAACTGGGCGATGCGCCCTTCGGCCCAGGCCAGCAGCAGGTTGGCCAGCATCCCCTCCTCAAGATAGAAGCCCTGACCTTCACGCAGGCTCTTCTCTCGCAACGCCTGCTTGATCTGGGTTTCGATCTTGCCAAACAGCTGGTTGATCCGCTCCCGCAGTCGCTCCTGTTCGCCAATCAGGGCGTCACCGGTCAGCAACCGGGTGATCCCCGGGTTGCGCTCGGCAAAGGTAAGCAGCAGCTGCAGGACCAACTGGCAGCGGTTCATGGTGTCTTTCTCTTCCATCATGATCAGGTTGATACGGGACAGCAGGGAGTCCTCGATAAACTCGATCAGCCCTTCGAACATCCGGGCTTTGGAGGGAAAGTGGCGATACAGAGCTGCCTCGGAAACCCCCACCTCGGCCGCCAGGGCCTTGGTCGTGATCCGCTGACCGGGGCAGGTTTCCAGCATTTTGGCCAGGCATTCAAGAATATGCTGGCGGCGATTTTTCTTATGATTGGCAGCCATGGGATCTCCGTATTTATCGGGTGCCGGAGTGGCCAAAACCACCGTCGCCGCGATCGGAACTGTCAAAAGCCTCAACGTGCTTGAAGGCTGCCTGTACCACCGGCAGGAACACCAGCTGGGCGATACGCTCACCGGGTTCCATGGTGAAGGACTGGTTGCCGCGGTTCCAGCAGGAGACAAACAGTTGCCCCTGGTAGTCCGAGTCGATCAAACCGACCAGGTTGCCAAGCACAATGCCTTTTTTATGTCCGAGACCGGAGCGGGGCAGGATGGTGGCGGCCAGGCCGGCATCACCGATGTGGATCGCCATGCCGGTGGGGATCAGCTCGGTCTGCCCCGGCTCAAGGGTCAGCGGGGTGTCCAGCATGGCACGCAGATCCATGCCGGCGGAGCCGGGGGTGGCGTAATCCGGCAGCGGCCACTCGGTGCCGAGGCGGGGGTCCAGGATCTTCAGTTCAATCGGTGTTTTCATCGGTTGGCAATCGCTTGGCAATAGTCATTAACAGTTGGCGGGCCTGATCGGCCTTAGCGCTGTGGCCCAGGCTCAGTGCGCCATCTTTCCAATAAAGGGTCAGAGCGTTGCCGTCGGCATTGAAGCCTTGTCCCGGTTGCGAGACATCGTTGGCGGCGATCAGATCCAGATTTTTGCGGGCCAGTTTGTCGCGGGCGTATTGTTCCACATTGTGGGTTTCCGCAGCAAATCCAACGGTATAGGGTCGATTATTGGCACTGGCAACCGTGGCCAGGATATCCGGATTTCGCACCAGTTCGATCTGCATCCTGTCCCGGGATTTCTTGATTTTGCCCTCGGCAATGCTGACCGCACGGTAATCCGCCACCGCGGCACAGCCGATGAAGATGTCCTGGCCCGGCAGCGCTGCCAGCACCGCCTCCAGCATCTGCTGCGCGGACTCCACCGGGATGCGCTGGACGCCGGCCGGTGCCGAGAGGGAGACCGGGCCACTGACCAGGGTTACCTCTGCGCCCAACTGGCGGGCCTGTTCGGCCAGGGCATAGCCCATCTTGCCGGAGCTGTGGTTGGAGATGTAGCGCACCGGATCCAGTGCCTCACGGGTCGGACCGGCGGTGATCAGGACCCGCCTGCCGGCCAGGGGGCCGTCGGCTGGGCTCTGGTAGTGTTGCTGCCAGTAGGCGGTGATCGCTTCCGGTTCCGGCAGACGGCCCGGGCCCACTTCCCCGCAGGCCTGCTCGCCGGCATCGGGGCCGAATAGGTCGACGCCCCGTGCCGCCAGGGTCCTGAGGTTGGCCTGGGTGGCGGGGTGCTGGTACATCACGGTATTCATTGCGGGGCAGAGCAAGACCGGCGCCTGGGTGGCCAATACTGCAGTGGTGAGCAGGTCGTCGGCCATTCCCTGGGCCAGCCGGGCGATGAGGTTGGCACTGGCAGGGGCGATCAGCACCAGGTCAGCCCAGCGCGCGAGTTCGATATGCCCCATGGCTGATTCGGTGGCTGGGTCGAGTAGGTCCTGCGCCACCGGGTGGCCGGAGACCGCCTGCAGGCTCATCTCGGTGACGAAAGCGCCGGCACCCTGGGTCATTACCACCCGGACTTCGGCGCCCTGTTCACGCAGTCGGCGCACCAGGTTGGGGGTTTTGTAGGCGGCGATACCACCGCTTACACCAAGAAGAATTTTGACTGGGGTCATGACCTTGCCTTGCTCCGGATTCTGCGGCCTAAGATAACACAGAGCGCCGTAAGGCTGGCAGCAACGGAAGGATAAGCGATGATGCCCATTAACCAATGGCCCAGTGCGGAACGCCCCCGAGAAAGGTTGCTGGCGCAAGGTGCGGCGGCGCTGAGTGATGCGGAACTGCTGGCGATCTTTCTGCGCACCGGGGTATCGGGCTGCAGCGCGGTGGAGCTGGCCCGACAACTGCTGCAGCAGTTTGGCGGTTTGTCGGCCCTGCTGGCGGCCAATAAGCAGGAATTTTGCGCAATTCGTGGTCTTGGTGAGGCAAAGTTCGTACAATTGCAGGCCACCATGGAGCTAGCCCGTCGGCACCTGGCCTCTGCGCTGCAGCGAGAATCCTGCATGAATTCGCCGCAAGCGGTGCGTGATTATCTGCGCAGTCATCTGCAAGGCTTGGAAGAAGAACGATTTTTATTGTTGTTGCTGGACAGTCAGCACCGGGTGATCAGCCTGGAAGCTTTGGCGCGTGGCACCATTGATGCCGCCGCTGTCTATCCCCGTGAAGTGGTTAAAGT
Source organism: Ferrimonas gelatinilytica (assembly GCF_039544205.1). Lineage (NCBI taxonomy): Bacteria > Pseudomonadati > Pseudomonadota > Gammaproteobacteria > Alteromonadales > Ferrimonadaceae > Ferrimonas > Ferrimonas gelatinilytica. The sequence goes on from NZ_BAABLF010000014.1 coordinate 104,641, forward strand.
GGCACTGTCGGCCAATGCGGCGGCGGTGATCCTGGCTCATAACCACCCGTCGGGGATTGCCGAACCGAGTCAAGCCGACCGACACATTACCGGGCGCATCCAGCAGGCCTTGGCCTTGGTGGATATCCCCGTACTGGATCATCTGGTGGTGGGCAGCGGAGAGAGTTGCTCATTCGCCGAACGCGGTTGGTTGTGATCAAATTTAGGGTTGCTACGACGATGGCTTGATCTTTGCGTAGTGATCTTGTATAAAATGCGCCCTTCGTGTGTCCTCGGGCGACGGCCATACGAGGCACAATGATGCTCGAGCTAAGATTTGGAGACTGAAATGTCTAAAGTATGTCAAGTTACCGGTAAGCGTCCGGTAACTGGGAACAACGTTTCCCACGCAAAAAACCACACCAAGCGTCGTTTTCTGCCTAACCTGCACACCCATCGTTTCTGGGTAGAAGGTGAAAAGCGCTTCGTTAAACTGCGTGTATCCACCAAGGGTATGCGTATCATCGACAAGAAAGGCATCGAAGTGGTTCTGCAAGAACTGCGTGCCCGTGGCGAAAAGGTTTAAGGAGTTAAACGATGGCTAAGAAAGGTATTCGTGAGAAGATCCGTCTGGTGTCCTCTGCTGGCACTGGCCACTTCTACACCACCGACAAAAACAAGCGTGAAATGCCGGAAAAGTTCGAGATCAAAAAGTTTGATCCGACCATCCGCAAGCACGTTCTGTACAAAGAAGCCAAGATCAAGTAATTGCTCTGGTGCTTCTGAAAAGCCCGGCCTATTGGCCGGGCTTTTTTTATGTTTACTGTGGCGGCATTCAAGGCAGGCGATGACGGTTTGGTGGCCCTTAGCAAGCACTGGTATCATCGCGCCATCTTGCTGATTGGAAGCTCTTTTTACTGATTGGGATCGTTAACTTGCGAACACTTCTGCTCTCCTCCCTGACTGGCGTGGCGCTGGCGACGATGGCTGCGCAAGCCGCATCGCCCTATATCTCGCTGCAGGACAGTTACCTCAATGGCCGTATCGATCAGCTGGTGGTACTGACCGACATGCCGACCATGCGCAAGCCCTACAACGTCAAACAGGTGCGTCACCACCTGGAACTGATCAAGGACTCGGTCCCCGGTTTGTACCTGGAGATCGATCGTCGCCTGTATCGTTATGAGCGCGAACTGGCGATCACCTATGCCGAGGTGGGGCTGGCAGCGGCCGACAATCCGCAGCAGGGGCATATCCTGCCCAATGCCCGGGGCGAGCGGCTCGACTCCAACTACCGGGCCACGGTTAACCTGCATTACCAGCCCCTGGACTGGCTGGTGTTGTCGGCGGGGGGACTGGCGCTGGACTCGGCCGGTGGTAAAACCCAGCCGGACAGTGACAGCGATCTGATCCCGATCGGCAGCTACCTGAGTATCGGCTCCGATAAGCTGCAGCTGGACGTCGGTTATCGCGAACACTGGTTGTCTCCCTTTGCCGAATCGGCCCAGCTGATGTCGACCAACGCCCGGCCCTCGTTCTCGGTCGGGCTGAGCAACCCGCTGCCGTTCGAGAAAGCCTGGAACCTGCATTATGAGGTCTACGTCAGCCGGCTGGAGCACCACGACAACATTGTCTACGGCGATGAGCTGGAATCGGGGCGGCCGGCGCTGCTGGGTTTCCAGACCAGTTTCAGCCCGGTGGAGGGCTGGACCATCGCCCTCAACCGCACCATGCAGTTTGGTGGCGGTTCGAGGGAGGTGACCCTGCGCAGCATCTGGAACGCGTTCTGGGATCCGGCTGCCAATGACAACAGCGCCAAGATCGATTGTGATGGCCCTGCCAACACCTGTGAGTCGGGCAACCAGCAAGCTTCCATCAGCAGCCGGATCAACTTCGGCGGCCCGGTTCCCTTCGCGGTGCTGATGGAGTACGCCGGTGAGGATACCGGCAGCCACTCCAACCTGCAGCTGAGCAACATCGCCATGTCGGTCGGGATCCATGTGCCCTTCCTGCCGGACTGGCTCGGTGGCCCGGACTGGTCGTTGCAATACGAAACCACCGAGTGGCAGCACGCCTGGTTTACCCATTACATCTATCGTGATGGCTATACCAACGATGGCATTGTCATGGGCCATTGGGGCGCCAACAACCGGCAGTTTAACGACAGTCGGCGCGGGGCGCAGAACCACATGATCAAGCTGGGTTGGCAGCGGGCCAGTGAGCAGCGGTACGAGTTGACCTACCGGATGACTGACAACAAGTCGCCGGCCGGGATCGAATACCGCACCGGGCATGAGCTCGACCTGCGTTACTTTGGCCGGCTGTGGGGCCAGCAGTTGGGTTACCGCCTGTACGGTGGCCGGACGGTGTTTGCGGACAATTTCTTTCGGGGTGAGTTGATATGGCAGTGGTAAGGCAATGGGTGATGGCGATGGCGTTAAGCAGTGGCGTCGCGGTACCGGTTTGGGCCAGTGCCGAGCCGCAGTTCTACGTCGGTGCCGGTGGTTCGTTGTTCAGCCGCATCAACAACGGCAACTCGGTCAATGACAGTTTCACCGAAACCAGCCTGCGTCCCAACCTGCAGCTGGGAGTGATGCGCCCGATCAGCGAGCGCTGGAGTTTGGGCACTGGTGTCGAGCTGGTGGTGGAGGACCTGCTGGACTGGAGCGATTCCACCAACCTGCTGATGTGGCGCATCGGCGAGCTGGGCTACCAGATCTCCGACCGTTGGGCCCTGAGTTTCTATGGCGGTGCCGGCCGCTTTTACCGCAACAACTTCGGATACGGTTACGGCGCCGGGGGCGGGATCTACTACCAGCTGGGCACCCACTGGCTGCTGGGCGGCGAGTTCAACTACGTGTTGACTCGCACCAGTTACCCCAATGACACCCCCTATGAAAAAGAGCACCTGGGCTGGGGCAGCGTGGTGTTCAAGTACCGGTTCTGAGACCATGGGGCAAACTGCGCGTGGCTAAAGCTTAGGAGGAGAGGGTGCCGGAATTACCTGAAGTGGAAGTGACCCGTCAGGGCATCGCACCGCACCTGGAGGGGCAGCGGGTGGTGTCGGTGGTGGTACGCCAGCCACGACTGCGCTGGCCGGTGGACCCGCAGATCCAGCAGTTGGCGGGCCAACGGATCGAGCGGGTCTGGCGCCGCGCCAAGTACCTGCTGCTGGAGAGCCAGGCCGGGGTGTTGATCCTCCACCTGGGCATGTCAGGCAGCTTGCGGGTACTCAATCCGGCGCCCGCTGCCGGCAAGCATGACCATCTGGACCTGGTCCTGAACAGTGGCGCGGTGCTGCGGCTCAATGATCCCCGCCGTTTTGGCGCCGCCATCTGGTGGCAGCTGCCGCTGGAGGCGCAACCGCTGCTCAACCAGTTGGGTCCGGAGCCGCTGACCCTGGGTTTCAACCCCGACCAGCTCGCTGATGCCCTGCGGGGCAAGCGCAGTGCCATCAAAACGGCGCTGATGGATAACAAGGTGGTGGTGGGGGTGGGAAACATCTACGCCAACGAAGCGCTGTTTGCCGCCGGGATCCGGCCCACTGCGGTCGCCGGCAGCCTCGGTCGACCTCGTCTCGAGCGGCTGGTGACCGAAGTGAAGCGGGTGCTGGCGGCGGCCATCGAGCAGGGAGGCACCACTTTGAAAGACTTTACCCAGGCCGACGGCAAGCCCGGCTACTTTGTCCAGCAGCTGCATGTCTACGGACGGGGCGGCCAGCCCTGCCACCAGTGTGGCGGTGAGCTGAAGGAGATTAAGCTGGGCCAGCGGGCCACGGTGTACTGCGGCCGCTGTCAGCGCTGAATCACTGTTCCGAATTGTGCTGCGCCTTCCCTTTCGTGAAGGCAACCTGATGCAGTCGAGCACCTAGCTCTTAGGAACTAGGATCTAGGCTCTGGTTCCTAAGAGCCGGATCAAAGCCCGAGGCTTCTGGGCTTACAGGAAAGTGGAGCCTCTTTAGGTTCAGCTGGTTAGGCCAAGGGGCAGTGGCGCCTTACGCCGGGGATTTACCCAGCTTGCGCAGCAGCGGTTTGACCACAGCGGCGGGGATGAAGCCGCTGACATCGCCATCGTGCAGTGCCACCTCCTTGACCAGTGAGGAGGAGATGAAGGAGTTCTCCTCCGCCGGGGTCAGAAATACGCTCTCCAGCTCCGGGTGCAGGCGCCGGTTCATGTTGGCCAGCTGAAACTCGTACTCGAAATCCGATACCGCGCGTAACCCCCGCACCAGTACCAACGCCTGGTACTGCTTGGCGAAGTCCACCAGCAAACCGGAAAAGCCGACCACTTCGACGTTGTCCAGCTTGGCGGTGATCTGCCGGATCAGCGCCACCCGCTCCTCCAGGTTGAACAGGGGCTGTTTACTGGGGCTGGCGGCAACGCCGACGATCACCCGGTCGAACATCCGGCTGGCGCGCTTGATCAGGTCCAGATGGCCGTTGGTGATGGGGTCAAAAGTGCCGGGATAGATGGCGGTTTGTGTCATTGTGCTGAGTCCGAATTCGGGCGGTTAGGGGAAGTTTATCGAGATAGGCCGGCGGCGCCTAGCATGATGCAGTGAAGATACTTTTCGTACCCCGTATGGGGTTGTTTATCTGTTTCGTTCGGCCTGATCCTGTTGGCAGTTTCTTCGTAGTCTGTCGAGTCAAGATCATACCTGATACAATTGCCCAGATGGCCCGCCAGGGCCACCCTGCGCGGCATTTTGCGTATCACTGGAGCCTGTGTTTTGAGGCTCGATGGTACCCAAATCAAGTGATGCCCAGTTTAACGGTCGCTTTACTTGGCATCGTTTTACCGTGACGGCAGGTTAAACAGTTTGGAGTACAGATGCTGAACCAAAAATCCATCCTTATCACCGGTGGAACCGGCTCCTTTGGGAAAAAGTTCATCGAAACCATTTTAGCCCGCTATCCACAGGTGAAGAAGATCATCATCTTCTCTCGGGATGAACTGAAACAGTTTGAGCTGAGGCAAAAGTATCCTGCTAAAGAGTTTCCGATGCTGCGCTTCTTTATTGGCGACGTGCGCGACCGGGAGCGGATGATCCAGGCCTGCGAAGGGGTGGATGTGATCATTCATGCCGCGGCCATCAAGCAGGTGGATACCGCCGAGTACAACCCCACCGAGTGCATCCGTACCAACGTGGATGGCGCGGAAAACGTTATCCATGCAGCGCTGCAGTGTGGGGTTAAGGATGTCGTCGCACTGTCGACCGACAAGGCCTGTGCCCCCATCAACCTTTACGGTGCCACCAAGTTAGCGTCGGACAAGTTGTTCACGGCCGCCAACAACATCAAAGGGTCCAAAGATATCCGTTTCTCGGTTGTGCGCTATGGCAACGTGATGGGTTCGCGTGGCTCAGTGATCCCCTTCTTCCTCAACAAGCGGGAAGAGGGCGTGCTGCCCATTACCCACGAGGAGATGACCCGCTTTAACATCTCTTTGCAGGATGGTGTGAACTTGGTGATGTTCGCCCTGGGCCACCACCTAGGTGGCGAGATCTTCATCCCCAAGATCCCCTCATACAAGATCACCGATGTGGCTGAGGCCGTGGCACCCGAGGCCAAGACTCGCATCGTTGGGATCCGTCCGGGAGAGAAGCTGCATGAAGAGATGATCACCGATACTGACTCCCTGAATACCATTGATCTGGGCGCGTATTACGCCATTCTGCCCTCGGTGTCGTTCACCTACACGGAGCAGGAGTACCTGGATCACCACAAGGCCAGCAAGGTGCCCTTCGGCTTTAAATACAACTCGGGTACCAACACTGAGTGGGAAACCGTTGAGAGCTTGCGTGACCTGATCCGCGAGCACGTCGATCCGAATTTTGAAGCGTGAGGCGGCGGTGATCCCTTACGGCAAACAAGAGATCACTCAGGACGACATTGATGCGGTGGTGTCGGTCCTGAAATCCGATTTTCTGACCCAGGGGCCGCAGGTGCCGGCCTTTGAACGGACCCTGACTGACTTTACCGGCGCCAAACACGCCCTGGCCGTCAACAGTGCCACTTCGGCGCTGCACATTGCCTGCTTGGCCCTGGGGTTGGGTGAGGGTGACTGGCTCTGGACCACGCCGGTGACCTTTGTCGCCTCCGCAAACTGCGGTTTGTACTGCGGTGCACAAGTGGACTTTGTGGACATTGACCCGCGCACCTACAACCTCTGTCCCGAGGCCCTGGCCACGAAACTGGCCGAGGCCGACGCCGCAGGCCGCCTGCCCAAGGTGCTGGTGGCCGTGCATCTGTGCGGTCAGGCCTGTGATATGGCTGCCATCCACCGCCTGTGTCAGCGTTATGGCATCAAAGTGATCGAGGATGCCTCCCACGCCATCGGTGGCCGTTACCAGGGCCAGCCCATCGGTGACGGTCGTTACAGCGACATCACGGTATTCAGCTTTCACCCGGTGAAGATCGTGACCACGGCAGAAGGCGGCGCGGCCTTGACCAATGACGACGAACTGGCGGCTAAAATGGCGCTCTATCGCAGTCATGGTATCACCCGCGACGAAGCCCTGATGACCGAGCCCTCCCACGGTGGCTGGTACTATCAGCAGGTCGATCTCGGTTATAACTACCGGATGACCGAACTGCAGGCGGCGCTGGGGGTGAGCCAGATGGCCCGCCTGACCGATTTTGTCTCTGCGCGCCATGCCCTGGCCCGCCGTTACGACGCGCTGCTGGCGGGACTGCCTGTGGTGGTGCCCTACCAGCATCCGGACAGCTACTCCGGCCTTCACCTCTATGTGATTCGCCTGAAGCTGGACGCCATTTCCTGCTCTCACGCCGAGGTGTTTGCCCAGTTGCGGGAACAGGGGATCGGCGTGAACTTGCATTACATCCCGGTTCATACCCAGCCTCATTACCGGGCCATGGGCTTTAACAACGGCGACTTTCCGCACGCGGAGCAGTACTACGCAGAGGCGATCTCGCTGCCGATGTTCCATACCATGACCGAAGCGCAACAGGTCACCGTGGTGGCCACATTGCGTGACATCCTGGGAGCCTGAGATGCGTCTCGCGGTCATTCCTGCCCGAGGTGGCAGCAAGCGGATCCCTCGGAAAAACATCAAGCCGTTTCACGGTAAACCGATGATCGCCTGGTCCATCGAAGCGGCTCGCACGTCGGGCTGCTTCGACCGCATCATCGTCAGTACGGACGACGCTGAGATCGCCGATGTCGCCCGCCAGTACGGTGCCGATGTGCCCTTTGTGCGCCCGTCGGAGCTGTCGGATGATTACGCCACCACGGTGGATGTGATCCGTCATGCGGTGAACTGGTGTTCGGAGCAGGGCGAGGAAGCGACGTTGGTGTGTTGTCTCTACGCCACCGCTCCCTTTGTCCAGGCGCAAGACCTGCGTCGCGGGCTAACGCTGATGGCACAGTCCGATTGCCAGTATGCTTTTACTGCGACCAGCTTTCCTTTCCCGATCCAGCGGGCCCTGAAGGTCAATGAGGCCGGTGAGGTTGCTATGTTCCAGCCGGAGCACCTGCTCACTCGTTCGCAGGATCTGGAAGAGGCCTATCACGACGCTGGCCAGTTCTACTGGGGCCACGCCGATGCCTGGCAACAGGGAGTGCCATTGTTTGGCCGGGCTTCCCGCCTGATCCTGCTGCCTCGTCATCGGGTGCAGGACATCGATACGCCGGAAGACTGGGTTCGGGCGGAGCGGTTGTTTCAACTGATGCTGGAGCGTGAAGCGTGACAAGGACGGCCGTGTTCCGGGTGGATGCTTCCTCTCAGATGGGGACGGGGCACGTTTACCGTTGCCTTACCCTGGCTAAGGCCCTTCAGGCAGCGGGCTACCGCTGCCATTTTGTTTGTCGGGAACTGCCGGGTCACCTGGCTGCCATCATTGCTGCGCAGCAGTATGAAATAACACTACTGCCGGCCCAGCTGGTGTCCTTTGACCCGACAGAGCGGCAGCCCTACCAGCAGTGGTTGGGTGCCCCCTGGCACACCGATGCCGACCAGACCGTCACCGTGATCCAACGTTCTCTGGGCGGCTCGGTCGATCTGCTGGTGGTGGACCACTATGGCCTGGACGCTCGCTGGCATCAGGAGCTGCGGCCTGCGACAAAGCGGATCCTGGTGCTGGATGATCTGGCGGATCGTCCGCTGGATGCGGATTGGGTGCTGGATCAGACCCATGGTCGCTTGCCGTCGGACTACCAACCCCGGCTCTTGCGGGCCGATACACAAATCCTGGCGGGCGCCAAGTATGCCCTGCTGCGGCCAGAGTTTGCGCAGTTACGTGCTGCCGCACTGCGTCGTCGGCAGGCGGCGGTAGAGACGCCCAGGTTGCTGATCACCCTGGGCGGGGCCGACCCGGATAACCTCAGTGCCCGGTTGTTGGTGTCTTTGGCCCAAGTCTTCGACCACGCAGCCCTGAGCGTGGACCTGGTGATCGGTGCGAGCAACCCGCACAGCGAGACTCTGCGTCAGAGTGTGGCGATGATGCCGTTTGAGACCCGGCTGCACGTGGCGACACCGAGGATGGCCGAACTGATGGTGGAAGCGGATCTGGCCATTGGCGCCGCCGGCACCACCAGTTGGGAGCGTTGTGTCCTGGGATTGCCCACCCTGACTTTGTGTTTGGCAGAGAATCAGCGCGAGGTGCTGGCAAACCTGGCGGACGCTGGCGCGATCCAGACACTGCCGATTGAGGCCGTATCCTCGCCGCAGATGCTGCAGCACGCGATTGTCGAGGGCCTGGCCCATCGAGAAACGCTGACCGCAGCTGCCGCACGGATTACCGATGGTCTCGGCATTAAGCGGGTGATGATGGCGCTGTTGGAGGAGCCGATCCGGGATGGCCGTCCCCTGAGGGTGAGATTGGCACAGGCGGAAGATTGCCAGATCCTCTTTGAGTGGCAATGTGCCCCCCGGACCCGGATGTTTGCCCGCAATCCCCAAGTTCCCTCCTGGGAAGGGCACCAGGCCTGGTACCGTAACAAGTTGGCGGATCCGGCAGCGCTGTTAGCGTTTATGGTGCTGGGGGAGACGCCGGTCGGCATGCTGCGCCTGGACCCGGTTGCGAGTACTCAGTATGACGAGATCTCCGTACTGGTCTCACCCGAACACTATCGTCTTGGCATCGCCGAGGCGGGACTGAAGTTGTTGCGTCGACTGTATCCGGAGCGCCATCTGTTGGCGACCGTACTGGCCGACAATCAGGCTTCCCACGGGCTGTTTCAACGATTGGGTTATGAGCCCATCAGCCCCGAACAGTATCGACTTTTACCTCAGGACTGAATTACATGAAAACCGTCCATATTGATGGCCGAGCCATCGGCGCGGGCCACAAGCCTTACATCATTGCCGAGTTGTCCGCCAACCACAATGGCGACATTAACCGGGCGTTCGAGATCATGGAGGCGGCCAAGCGCGCCGGGGCGGACGCCATCAAGCTCCAGACCTACAGCGCGGATACCATCACCATCGATTGTGACAGTGAGGATTTTCAGATCCATGGGGGTCTGTGGGATGGTAAAAACCTTCATGAGTTGTACACTTGGGCACAGATGCCCTGGGAGTGGCATAAGCCACTGTTTGAAAAGGCAAAGGAACTGGATATCACCCTCTTCAGCTCCCCCTTTGACTTTACTGCAGTGGATCTGCTTGAACAGCTTGGAGCACCGGCGTACAAAATTGCTTCGTTTGAGGCTGTCGATATCCCGCTCATCAAGTATGTCGCTAAAACCGGTAAACCCATGATCATCTCCACCGGCATGGCCAACCAGGAAGAGATTGCGGAAGCGGTTGCCGCGGCGCGGGAAGCGGGCTGTCAGGAGCTGATCCTGCTGCAGTGTGTCAGTGGCTATCCGGCGCCGGCAGAAGAGTACAATCTGGCCACCATCCCGGATCTGGCCAAACGCTTTGATGTGGTGGCTGGCCTGTCCGATCACACCATCGACAACACCACCGCCATTGCCTCGGTGGCGCTGGGCGCGGCCCTGATTGAAAAACACGTCACTCTGGATCGCACTGGCGGCGGTCCAGACGACAGCTTTTCGCTGGAACCGGCAGAGCTTAAGCATCTGTGTGACAGTACTCAGACCGCGTGGCAGGCCCTTGGTAGCGCGTCTTACCAGCGCACTGCCAGTGAGCGGGGTAACGCAAAATTCAGGCGCTCACTCTATGTGGTGGCCGACATCAAGGCGGGCGAGCCCCTCACCGCTGAAAACGTGAAGAGCATCCGACCTGGCTTTGGCCTGGCACCGAAGCATTACGATACAGTCCTGGGACGCACTGCCAGGGAGGACATCGCCCGGGGCACACCCTTGAGCTGGTCACTGCTGGCTGAGTGACGTATTGCAGCGTTTTATCTGGGGTTTTCCGTGTCCGATAGGGTTTCTGGCCTTAGGGTGGCGCGTTCTCTGAATCTGTGTCGACATCTACGCCGGCGCGTCTGTTCAGGCAGATCGTCGGTGGGCTCACTTTAAGCCGCCCAAGGCCGGGATAGCATCGGCCAAGGCAATACCTTTTGAACATCAGCGTGTTCCGCTTCAAGGGGGAGTGAGCCGATGATGCGACTGACCTGAACGGTTGATCAGGTTCTGTCAACGATGGGCGGGTAGACCGTTCTGAAGCGTTTGATCTAGCGCTTTGCGCCAAGCAAGTTCGTCAGATTGCCACGACGCGATCGCTTCATTCATCTGACGTTCGACCAATTTTAACGGTCGGCAGTGGGCTTCAAAGCCTGAGCCAGCTGTGGATTGAATCGATAGTAGGGTAATGGGAGCGTTGGCTCCTAAGATCACAGCTTCGATCGGTACGCGGGGATCCAAGGTGCCGCCCTTGCAATCAAGGTGAGCGTATTCACTGACGCTTTCGCGTGGGTGAACCTTGAGAATCACGTTGTAGCCTAACTCCCCAAGGCGTCGGGCCAGAAAAGCAAACACCTTTTTCTTCAAGGACTTTGATCCTGATTCTAATCGCTCAAGCGGCTGCGTTAGCAAGACGATGTTTTGCTTGTCCGCCTGGAGGCGATCGCGGATATTGAAAAAGCGCAGAATAAGTTCAGGCTGGCTGAGGTCGAGAAAATCGATCGCTCTGCCTTTGTGGTGGACCGCTCGAGGTAGCGCATCAGGCTTTAGCACCAGGATCTGCTCGCACTTGGCTCCCTCTCCGAAGACCCTATTTTCAGGTAGTTTGCGCCAACGTCTTAGCAGCCGCTTAACTCCTGATAAACGACGTTCGATATAATTGCCCTCGCCGTCTTCAATGAGAACAAAGTGATCAAATAGCTGAACAAATAGCCTGGCGATGGGATTCCTGTCATGGAAGATAAATAGCTTGCGATCGGAGCAGCGCAACAGCGCTTCGCCTAAACCCGGGCTGAACCTGTTGAGGTGTTCGCAGAACGGCTTTTCCAGCACTTGAGGAGCGCGACCTTGCCGGCTGTTGCGAAGTCGCATCCACAGGCCCCAGGGGCGAAGTGCCATCTGTTGCTTGATTTCTTGCCAGGGGAGAAAGTGCAGAGAGATGTGGTCCGGCAAAGCTTCTGGATGCCATTGATTCTTGTCCTGCTCCAGATGACGACTGAAAAAAGCCAGGGTAGCCCTCCGTTGCGGCCGTGATTGGGCACGCAGTATGGCGAACAACAGGTGGCGGGGAGTGGTACAGATATAAAGGTCCAAACCGACGGGATCCCATGACGGAGGTATTTGCCCCAATTCTAAAGCTTTGCATGGGCCCGGCCAATCGGATCCTGTTTAGGTTGAAGAAGCCACTTCAACGGTTGCTTGTCAAATCACAGAGAGGCAGCAAGCTCGGCGCGAACGGATGGGGAGACATGGTATATTTACTGCCCAAGCGCGCAGTGTATCTGGTTGTGAAGTCCACCTTGAGATAGTCTGCCGCGCAAATTCTGTTAATCACCAGCCTGCCGTCCAACTGAGATTCCAAATGGACATCAGGCCTTCCAAAAGTGGTCTGTTATGAGCCAATCCGCAAAGATTTATGTCATCAATCTGGAACGCAGCAAAGACCGGCTGCGTAATATTGGGTTGCAACTGGACACTTTGGGGTTGGCGTTTGAGCGTATTGCGGCAGTAGATGGTGTCCAGCTCAGTGCAGAGGCGCTGGCACAGCATTACAGCGCGACGCTAAATCAGCAGCAAATGCATCGCCAGATGCAGGCGGGAGAGATCGCCTGTTACCTGAGCCATCGCAAAGTCTGGCAGAAGATGGTGGATGATCAGGTGCCCTTCGCCGTGGTGCTGGAGGACGATGTGCAGGTTCAGCCTGAGATAGCGTTGTTCAGTCAGCGGGTCGGAGCGGTTGCTGATCACTGGGATGTGATCAAACTGTTTGTGGGGCCGAATGAGAAGCGGGTGGAAAAAGCACTGTCGATAACCCCCAGCTGCAGTCTTGTTGCCAACCAGAAGGTACCTACGTCAACAGCGGCGCAGATGGTCTCCCTGGAAGGTGCTCGAAAATTGCTGGTCATGTCGGAGCGGTTTGGCCGCCCGGTAGACTGGGATATACGCCGTTGGTGGCAGTATGACCTTAGGGTGCTGGGAGTTTCGCAGTCATTGGCCGAACCTTGCGAGCCGGAAAGTACCATTGATAAGGACTCCGGTAACCGCAAAGCTTTGAATCAGTCGGTGCTGCGTAAGCAGCTGTTGAAGTTGCAATACCACATCCAGGCAAAGCGGCACGGCAGTAATGCCCAATTACTGGATAGAATCGCAAAACATATCACTGATTAGCCTTTAGCACGCCGTGTGCTTCCTATTGCTGCTTCTGGCATCCGAGTTAAGAGAGGGTAATATCGATGCCCAGCGGCTTTATCCCAACAGTTTGCGCAGCTTGACCTCCAGGTTATTGAATCGCTTGAGCCAGCGCCGTCCCTGCAGGGGATAGTAGATCCAGGGCTTGGCGACTTCGCCATTGAGCGGCGTGAGCCAGTCCTCGGCATAGGGGGCCAAGGCTTTATCGCGGCGGGCCAATGCGTCCGACTCGGCCTCTGAGAGTATGCCCACGGGGTTGAAGCCCGCCCCGGTTTGCACTTCTGCCCGCCGCAGCGCCCAGGTTTTTACCTTGCCACGATACGCGGGCACATTGGGTAACCAGGCGGCGAAGGGGTTGGCCAGGTACGCCATGGGGGTAAAGTGGCGCTTGGCTTGCTGCTCGTTGGCCGGTTCGCGCTGTTCAAACTGCCAGTCTACTGCCTTGAGCCGATCCGGGCGGGTGATGAGAATATCGGCGTAGTAGGTGCCGACGCTGCGCTTTTTCCGGTCCACGAAGTACATTCCGGTCTGCGCGTCGTAGTGGGTGTGGGCGTCGTCCGTGGCGCGATTACAGCCACGGATGAACGCCGGCTGGATGAACCCCGCCTTGGCCTGGTTCTCGAAGTAGGCGTTTATCTGCGTGATCTCTTCCGGCGAGATAGCCCGCACCAACTGGGTGTCGTCCTGCAAAAAGCAGATTAATCCCTTCCCATCCGCCATCTCCAGGGCGGCTTGCATGTTGTTGTAGAGGCCCCCGTGCTTGCTCTGCCCCTCGTTGCCTTTGGGTGACCAGATCTGGCAGTGCTCGGACAACCTCTCCAGTACCTGGCGGGTCTGGGGATCGCTGCTCTGGTCGTCCATCACCGTGATGGGATGGCCCGGGGCGCACTGGCGGATGGAGTCGATGCAATTTTGCAGGTACTCGCCACGGTTGTAGGAGAAAACGAAGAAGCGGATGTGCATCTGGGGATCCTGGGCAAAAATGGGCTGTGGGCATTGTACGCCAAAGCGCACGCGGCCTCACGGCTCAAACCCATGCAGGCCGGCTCGGGGGCGAGTATAATGGCCGCTTTTCCTGGCGCCACGCCGGGGCAGGACTTTCTTCGGTGGGGCAGTATGTCACAAACAGAGCGTAACGAATTCACACGGTGGGACGGCATCAAGGAGTCGCTGTTCCGACTGACAGCGTTGAAACTGCTGCCCGGGCGCTGGTTCAACCCGGCGCTGCCGGATAAGGCCGCATTGACGCCCGCGGGCGAGGTCCCCACCCTGGAGATCGTGAGCCACTGCTGGAAGTACTCGGAATTCCAGCTTTACCAGCTGAGCTCGCTGGTTAACTATCCGCCCACCACTCTGAAGGTTGTGCACACGGTGTTTTACTCGGAAGAGGACGCCGACACTGTGCGGGTGCTCGACTTTTTCCGGGGCCAGTCAATCCCGAACGTTCGCTGGAACTTCCAGGCGCTGCCCAAGGAGCAGCTGTTTCGCCGTGCCATCGGCCGTAATCGCGCTGCCAAGGCTTCCCAGGCTGACTGGGTCTGGTTTACCGATTGTGACGTGGTGTTTCACCAGGGGGCGTTGGATGCCCTGGCGGCTCAGCTCAAGGGCCGACAGGAGTATCTGGTCTACCCTCAGCAGATGATGGCGACCGATCTGCTTCCCAAGGATGATCCGCTGATTGTCGAAGCCAAGCGCCACCCTCGCCTGATGGAGCTGGATATGAACCGCTTCTCGGTGCGCAAGTTTACCCGTGCCACTGGCCCTATCCAGATCGCTCACGGAGATGTGGCGCGGGCCTGTGGCTACTGCGAGACTCTGTCGATGTACCAAAAAACCATGTCCCGCTGGGCCAAGTGTTACGAAGACCGGGCGTTTCGCTGGCTGCTTGGCACTCAGGGGGTACCGGTTGAAGTCCCCAATGTGCTCTTTATCCGTCATGCCGAGAAGGGGCGCTACCAGCAGGGCAGCCAGATCTCGGTGCTGCGTAAAACGATTCGACGGGTAAAGTCGGCCCTGATTGGTCGTTAAGGTCGGCACGGCTGCTCAAGTGAACTCCATGCCACAATACCCGGTTGTAGCACGCCCCTTGTGCTCGGAGCCCCGATGAGAGAGTGCGTCATTATTCGGTGTCTGTCGGTGGGGGCGCGTGAGCGGCAGATGCGCCAGATCCTCACGCGCCAGTTTGGCGCAGACAGTGTGTACTTCGTCTGCGATTCCGACTGCGAGGAGAGTGCCCACCTTGTTTCCTTACCCCGCTATCTGGCGTCCAGCGGGTTTAAAGTGAACATCGACCGGCTGGGCTGGCGCTGCGGTGACCATTGTTTCTATGCCATCTTGAGTAAGAGTCGCGATCACGACTACTACTGGCTCATCGAGAACGACGTGTATCTCGATGAGCCCGCGGTGGGTAAGTTGCGGCTGGAGTCAGCCCAGCGCTGCGAGGATCTCCTGATCCACGGGTTTGCTGCCGGAGCATCGGGGAAAACCTGGGATAAGCACTACCGTCATTACTACGACGAACCTGCGTACGGGGGTTTGTTTCCCGTTGTCCGGCTCTCCCACAAGGCGGTGGCGTATCTGGGACAGGAAAGACTCCGCCTGGCGCAGCGCTTCGACGGAACACGTTATTACCCCAATGATGAGTCGTTCGTCTGTAGTCGGTTGCATAACAACGGTTTTCACTGTGGAGCATTGCAAGCGACAACCGAGGGGTACTTTAATCTGACCCGTAAGCTGGAGAAGAATGTGGCGCCAGGAATGCTGCACCATCCGGTCTCCACCTGCCCTCGGGAGATCGTTAATAAGGATAAGCGGCGACTTAGGAAAAATTTCTACCGGCTTCGTTGGGCCCGGGTTTACCGTTTCCTGAGGGCCAGTTACCGGGAAAATAACGGAGATGGTCGGCTGCTGGCCCGCTATATTGCAGCGTTACTCTTTCTCAGTTAGCTGTCTCACCCGGTCTGTGAGAGGCCATCGCGGCACTTCTCACCGCGATTGATTCAGGAGCTTGGCAAGCGGCGCTGCTTGCCAAGCTCCTTTTTCGTTTAGGCGTAGAAAGCACGGTACCAATCGGCGAAGCGCTGCAGCCCCTCTGCTAGGGTGGTGTCGGGACTGAAGCCCACCGCCTGCTGCAGATTTTCGGTATCGGCGTAGGTGGTGTAGACATCGCCGGGCTGCATCGGCATCAGGTTAAGCTGGGCTTTCACGCCCAGGGCCTGCTCCAGGGTCTGGATGAAGGTGAGCAGCTCCACCGGTTGGTGGTTGCCGATGTTGTAGAGCGCGTAGGGGGCCTTGGACTGGTCCGGCCGCTGGCAGCGGTTGTCAGGATCTGCCTCGGGTACCGCGTCCATCACCCGCACCACCCCCTCGACGATGTCATCGATGTAGGTGAAGTCCCGGCTCAGTTTGCCGTGGTTGTAGACGTCGATGGGCTCACCGGCGAGGATCTTCTTGGTGAACTTGAACACCGCCATGTCCGGTCGGCCCCAGGGGCCGTAGACGGTAAAGAAACGCAGTCCGGTGACCGGCAGCCCGTAGAGGTGGCTGTAGGTGTGGGCCATCAGCTCGTTGGACTTCTTGGTTGCGGCATAGAGGCTGACCGGGTGATCCACCGCGTCGGCCTCGCTGAAGGGTACCTTCTCGTTCATGCCGTAGACTGAGGAGGAGCTGGCGTAAACTAGGTGGGGAACCTTGGTGTGACGGCAGCCCTCTAGGATGGTCATCATCCCGGTCAGGTTGCTGTCGACGTAGGCCATGGGGTTGTCAATGGAGTAGCGCACCCCGGCCTGGGCCGCCAGGTGAACCACGCGGTCAAACTGGTGCTCCCGGAACAGGGCAGCCATCCCTTCGCGGTCCGCCAGGTCCCGCTCGACGAAGACGAAGTCCGGCTGGTCGGTCAGTTTTGCCAGGCGGGCCTGCTTGAGGCTGACGTCGTAGTAATCGTTCAGGTTGTCGAGGCCGATAACGGTGTGGCCATCCTGGAGCAGCCGCTGGCTGACGTAAAAACCGATAAAGCCGGCGGCGCCGGTGACAAGGATCTTCATTACTGCTCCTGTTGAATGCTCAGCCCGCGCCCAATGGCGTAGTAGCGGACGCCCTGTTGGGCCAATCTGGCCGGATCGTACAGGTTTCTGCCGTCGACGATAACCGGAAATGCCAGTTCCTGTTGGATCAGATCAAAGTCCGGTGCCCGAAATGCCTGCCATTCGGTGCAGATCACCAGGGCATCGGCACCGCGCAGGGCCGCCTCTTTGGTGCCCATCAGGGCCAGATCGCTGCGCTGACCGTAGAGGGATTGGGTCTGCTCCATCGCCTCCGGGTCGTAAGCCTGCACCTTGGCACCCGCCTGCCACAGCGCTTCCATCAACACCCGGCTGGGGGCTTCGCGCATGTCGTCGGTGTTGGGCTTGAACGCCAGCCCCCACAGGGCGATGGTCTTGTCCGCCAGCTGGCCATCGAAGGCGCGCTGCAGGTAGCGGAACAGCACCGACTTCTGCTGCCGGTTGACCCGCTCAACCGCGTTGAGGATCGCCGCATCCTGGTCGATCGACTCGGCGGTGCGGATCAGCGCCTGCACATCCTTGGGAAAGCAGGAGCCGCCGTAGCCGCAGCCGGGATAGATGAAGTGGTAACCGATACGGGGATCGGAACCGATGCCGCGGCGCACCGACTCGATGTCTGCCCCCAGCCGCTCCGCCAGGTTGGCCATCTCGTTCATGAAGGAGATCTTGGTCGCCAGCATGCAGTTGGCGGCGTACTTGGTCAGCTCGGCACTGCGTTCATCCATCACCAGGGTGCGGTCCTGCTGGCGGTTGAAGGGTTCATAGAGCTCACGCATCACGGCGATGGCGTCGGCATCACGGCTGCCGATGATGATGCGGTCCGGCCGCATGCAGTCCTGGACCGCCGCTCCCTCCTTGAGAAACTCCGGGTTGGAGACCACCTTGGCGCTGCAATTGGCCTGGCGCTGCTGCAGGCCCGCCTGCAGCCGGGCCGCCACCCGATCGGCGGTGCCCACCGGTACCGTGGACTTGTTCACCACCACTTTATCTACCGCCATATGCTGGGCGATGGTGTCGGCAACCGCGAGGACATATTGCAGATCGGCGCTGCCATCCTCCTCCGGTGGGGTTCCTACGGCGATGAAGATCACCTGGCCGTGGTGCACGCCGGACGCCGCGTCGGTGCTGAAGCTGAGACGGCCTGCGGCGTGGTTGCTCTGCACCAGTGGCGTCAGGCCCGGCTCGTAGATGGGGATCTCCCCAGCGCTCAACCGCGCAACCTTTTCCGGATCCACATCGATGCAGCACACCTCATGGCCAAACTCCGCCATCACCGCGGCCTGAACCAAACCTACGTAACCGACCCCAAAAACCGATACTTTCATCTGCCGTCCTGCCCGTTAATCAACCTGTTGAATGACTTTAGTCAGCATAGTCTCTGGCTCGGGAAAGGAAGCGGGCGTGTTTATCTGCCAGCGCCGTTTGCGCCTGGCGCTGCCTTGTTCCTAAAATGGCGCTTTGTTTCCTTCACATTGAGTGGCCCCATGAAGCGCCTGCACCAAGCGCCCCACACCATACTGCTGGCCGACAACCTGCCCAGCAGCGACTTCTCCATCGAGTCTTTTGAGCCGCAGTGGTTGCGCAAGCAGGGGTGGCTGACTGGCAGTTCCGAGGCCTCCGGGCGAAATCCGGCCTGGTTCTTTGCCCTTGCCGAGGGCGAGTGTGTACTGCGGCATTACTGGCGTGGTGGGCTGCCGGGCAAGCTACTGCGTGATACCTACCTCTACACCGGCCTGGAGCGCAGTCGGCCCTACCGCGAACTGCAGCTGATGGAGTGGATGTGGCAGCAGGGGTTGCCGGTGCCGGAGCCCGTTGCGGCACGGCTGACCCGGCACGGCTGGCGTTACCGGGCGGATCTCATCACCCGCAAGCTGCCTGCCAGTCGGGACCTGGTCGGGATGCTCAAAGCGGCTCCGCTCGGCATCCGGGAGTGGCGTCGGGTCGGTCAGATGCTCGCCCGTTTCCACGATGCGGGGATCTACCATGCCGATCTGAACGCCCGCAATATCCTCCACAGCGACGGTAACTACTACCTGATCGATTTCGATCGTGGCGAGCGTCGCCGTCCGGGAAAAAGCTGGATGACCGCGAACCTTGAGCGGCTCAAGCGCTCATTGCACAAGGAGCTGGGGCGAGAGGCGGGGTTGCACTGGCAGCCGGAGCGGGACTGGCCGGCCCTGATCCAGGGCTACACCGCCTAGCGCGCCGCGCTTAACGGTATCGCCCCGGTGCCCTCGAGGCGCGGTTCAGGCCGCGCCGAGCAACTGCTCTGCGACCGCCTGCTGGCGCTGGGTGGCGCCGCGGTTGATCTCCACCACCCGCAATCCCCGCTTACCCATGGCGCGCGCTTCGCTGCGCAGGGAGAGCAGCTGTTCCAGCTGCTGCGCCAGCTCGTCGCCGTTGTTGACCACCAACATGGCGTCGGCCTGTCTGAGGCTGTCGCCGATCTCGGCGAAATTGAAGTAGTGCGTGCCCATGATCACCGGTTTGCTCAGGGCGGCCGGCTCCAAGGGATTGTGGCCTCCCCGGGGAATCAGGCTGCCGCCCACCAGGCAGGCATCACTGAAACCGTACAGGGTCAGCAGCTCTCCCATGGTATCGCCGATCAGCACCTGGACACTTTGGTCGACCTGGCCCTGGTCACTGCGCCTGACGACCTTGAATCCCGCCTGCTGGCTCAGTTCAAAGGCGTGATCAAACTGCTCCGGGTGACGCGGCACCAGGATCAGCAGCAGGTCGGGGTGGGTAGTCAGCAGCTGCCGGTGAGCATCCAGCGCCTGCTCAAACTCCCCCGGATGGGTTGAACCGGCACACCAGACGCTGCGTTCGCCCAGGTAGTCGTGGCGCTGTGCAGCCAGCTGTTGTTCGGCGTCGGCGGGGATCTGGAGGTCAAACTTGAGGCTGCCACAGACCCTCAATTTGGCGGGGTCCAGCCCCAGCGACACCATGCGCTCTGCATCGATCTCATTCTGCATCGCCACCGCATCGAGCTCGGAGAGCATCGGCCGCACCAAGCGGGGCCAGCGCTGGTAACCCTCGGCGGAGCGAGCGGACAGGCGGGCGTTGGTGACCATCACCTTGCTGCCCTGGCGCTTGGAAACGTGGATGAGGTTGGGCCAGAGTTCGGTTTCCACCAGGATCACCAGCTCCGGCTGAAGGGCGCGGAGAAAACGCTTGCAGGGGCCGGGCAGATCCAGCGGCAGGTAGCAGTGCTGAACGCTGTCGCCCAGTTGCTTGCGCACCTGGGCCGAGCCGGTCGGGGTGGTGGAGGTCACCGTCAGGGTCTTCTGCGGATAGCGGGCCTGCAGGGCGCGGATCAGCGGCATTGCCGCTAGGGTTTCGCCCACGGAAGCACAGTGCACCAGGATGCCGCCACTGCGAGCGGGCCGGGTCAGACCGAAACGCTCTGTGAGCCGTTGCCGGTAGCCCGGCTCTTTGCGACTGCGCCACAGCAGGTAAAGCAGCACCAAAGGCAGCAGAAGGGTGAGGAGCAAACTGTAAACAAAGCGGTTCATAGTGGGATCTCGGACCAGACCGGCCTGATGATAGGGAAGCGGGCGCAGGCTTTCAAATGGCGAAAGCGGGGTGCTACTCTATCGCACATTCGATCTTTCATGGCGTTTTTCATGGCTACCCCTCCGATGAAAACGAAGCAGCGCATCATCCAGGCCAGCTGCGAACTCTTTAACGAGCACGGCGAACGTGCCACCACCACCAACCATATCGCGGCCCATCTGGGCATCAGCCCGGGCAACCTCTATTACCACTTCCGTAATAAAGAGCAGATCATTCGGGCGATCTTTACAGAGTATGAGCAGTACCTGGAGGAGCACTACGTGGCGGCCAGTGAGGGGCCGCAAAGCCGGATGCAGGGCTACCTGGACAGCATGTTTCAGGGCATGTGGCGCTTCCGTTTCCTCTACGCCAGCCTGGCGGACATCCTGGCCCGGGATCCTGAACTGCACAAGCGCTACTTGCAAGCTCATGAGCGGGTGCTGCAATCGGGGATCGATACCCTGCGGCAGTTGCGGAGAGAGGGGGCGATCGCGATTGAGGACTCTTTCCTGCCGGACTTTGCCGAAGGGATAAAATTGGTGGTCACCCACTGGGTCAGCCATCTCTATATCCGGAATTTGGACACGCCGATCACCGAATCCATGGTCTACCAGGGAGTGTTGCAGGTGCTGGCGCTGTTCCAGGGCATCATCACCGTGGCCGGACGTGCCGAGTTTGATCGTCTGGTCGCACATTATCGCCTCCTGGCATCCCGCCCCGCATAGAGCGAAATTCTTTATCATGATGGATTTACAGCACGGTTGACCGGGGTTACTGTGACTGGCTGAAACTCGTGACGTCTGAAGATAAGATGGTCGCCACGAATCTTTGTTTGAATTCGGTGATTCAGGAGAACCGATGTCTACCTCTTCCTTCTACCAGCAGATCCGTGACCAGATTGCCCAGGTCAAAACGGACGGTTTGTACAAAAATGAACGGGTGATCACCACCGCACAGCAGGCCGCGATCAAGGTCGCCAGCGGCGATGAGGTGGTCAACTTCTGTGCCAATAACTATTTGGGTCTGGCCAACCACCCGGCCTTGATCGAGGCCGCCAAGCAGGGACTGGATGAGCATGGCTTCGGCATGGCTTCGGTCCGCTTTATCTGTGGCACCCAGGATATCCATAAAGTCCTGGAGCAGAAGTTGTCCGAGTTTCTCGGCATGGAGGACACCATCCTCTACTCCTCCTGTTTCGATGCCAACGCCGGCCTGTTTGAAACCCTGCTGGATGCCAACGACGCCATCGTTTCCGACGCCCTCAACCACGCCTCCATCATTGACGGCGTTCGCCTCTGCAAGGCCAAACGCTACCGTTACGCCAATAACGATATGGCGGAGCTGGAGCAGTGCCTGAAAGACGCTCGAGAAGCCGGAGCCCGCAACATCCTGATCGCCACCGATGGGGTGTTCTCCATGGACGGGGTGATCGCCAACCTGCAGGCGGTGTGTGACCTGGCGGACCAGTATGGTGCCCTGGTGATGGTGGACGACTCCCACGCGGTGGGCTTTGTCGGTGAGGGCGGTCGTGGTACTCACGAACACTGCCAGGTGATGGATCGGGTCGATATCATCACCGGCACCCTGGGCAAGGCCCTCGGCGGTGCTTCCGGCGGCTTCACCTCAGGCAAAAAAGAGGTGATCGACTGGCTGCGTCAGCGCTCACGCCCCTACCTGTTCTCCAACTCCCTGGCGCCGGCCATCGTGTCTGCGTCTATCCGGGTGCTGGAGATGATGGCCGAGGGCGACGCCCTGCGTGCCAAGCTGTGGGACAACGCAGCCCACTTCCGGGCCCAGATGAGCGCCGCTGGCTTTACCCTAGCGGGCGCGGATCACGCCATTATTCCGGTGATGATCGGGGAGGCTGCCCTGGCGGCAGAGTTTGCCGACCGCCTGCTGGCGGAAGGGATCTACGTGGTGGGCTTCAGCTTCCCTGTGGTGCCCAAGGGCCAGGCCCGGATCCGTACCCAGATGTCTGCCGCTCACAGCCGTGAGCAGCTGGATCACGCCATCGCCGCCTTCACCCGCATCGGTAAAGAGCTGGGTATCATCTGAGGAGCCTGTCATGAAAGCACTTTCCAAGCTCCATCCGGAGAAAGGGATCTGGATGGTGGATGCCCCTAAGCCCAGCATCGGTCACAACGACATCCTGATTAAGATCCGTAAAACCGCCATCTGTGGCACCGATATGCACATCTACAACTGGGATGAGTGGTCACAAAAAACCATTCCTGTGCCCATGGTGGTGGGTCACGAGTATGTCGGTGAGGTGGTGGAGATCGGTCAGGAGGTCAAAGGCTTCGAAATTGGCGATCGGGTCTCCGGCGAGGGCCACCTGGTGTGTGGTCACTGCCGCAACTGCCGTGGCGGTCGTACTCACCTGTGCCGCAACACCGTCGGCATCGGCGTTAACCGTCCCGGTGCCTTTGCCGAGTACCTGGTACTGCCGGCCTTCAACGCCTTCAAGATCCCCGATGATATCTCCGATGATCTGGCGTCGATCTTCGACCCCTTCGGCAACGCCGTGCATACCGCGCTCTCCTTCGACCTGGTGGGCGAAGACGTGCTGATCACCGGCGCCGGTCCCATCGGCATCATGGCGGCGGCCGTGGCCCGTCACGTCGGTGCTCGTCACGTGGTGATCACCGACGTCAACGAGTACCGTTTGGAACTGGCCCGCAAGATGGGCGCTACCCGGGCGGTGAACGTGATGAACGAGAAGCTGGACGATGTTATGGCCGAGTTGGGCATGACCGAGGGCTTCGATGTGGGGCTGGAGATGTCCGGTGTCCCCTCGGCGTTCAACGGCATGCTGGAGGCGATGAACCACGGTGGTAAGATCGCCATGCTGGGCATTCCACCCTCAAGTATGGGGATTGACTGGAACCAGGTGATCTTCAAGGGCCTGGTGATCAAGGGGATCTACGGCCGCGAGATGTTCGAGACCTGGTACAAGATGGCCAGCTTGCTGCAATCTGGCCTGGATCTCAGCCCCATCATTACTCACCAGTTCCATATCGATGAGTTTCAGCAGGGCTTCGATGCCATGGGCTCCGGTCAGTCTGGCAAGGTGATTCTGAACTGGGATTAAGCCACAGGGGTGACCCGCACTGGTACTACTGCGCCTTCCGCCCATCTGGGTCGGAAGGCGTTTTTGTTTCGGCCGAATACTCTATAGCCAGGGGGTAAACTCGATCCCCAGGCTGAGGCGCTCGGACTTGTGGTTGTAATCCAGCAGGCTCTCACCGTAGCCGTAGTGGGCCTGAACATAGCCGCGTGACTTGCCCAGTAGCGGCCAACTCCAACCCAGCTCGATTCCCCCCTTGCCGGTGGTCAGGTTGCCCCGCGAGCGCAGGCTGAAGTTTTGATCCTTGTGCTTGTAAAGGAAAAGCAGCTCGCCGTGGCCCATGAAGTCGAGAATGTCCGGGTTGTCATCACCCCGGGGATCGTCCGGCGTCTCTTTCGGGTCCTCCTTGAGCCGGTACCAGGCACTAAGCCCGATACTGAAATGGTCACGGGCGATCAGGGCACTGCCGATGATCCGGTTCCAACTGCGGGACTGAATGCCACCACGGCCGTTGGATTGATGGTTCAATCGGAGGCCCAGAGTCTGAAGCTGCCAGTTACCCAGGCGCCACCCGATGGGCTGGTGCCGGTAGAACAGCTCCGGCATGTGGTTGGTTTCCCGGAAGGGCGCGGATACCGCCTGGTTGTAGGCCTGCCACCAGCTCTGGTTGGTGTAGGCAACGTACAGCTGGCCCTGCTTGTTGAACCAGGGGGCAGCAACCGGCACCTTGAAGCTCAGTTGAAACTTTACCTCCCAGGGGTTGATCGATTCCGGTCCGTACTCCCACTGCTCCCGGTTGGGGCGGTGGTTGTAACTGAAAGGCAGGAAATAGTTGTTGTAGTGGGCGGTCAGGCTGAAGCGGTCATACGCTTCCTCGGCCTCGGTTTCCAGCCGCTGTGCCAGGGAGGAGTCCACAGGCTCCGCCTCCGCTTCACAGGCGGCGCGCAGGGCACCGACGGTTTGATGGCTCTGGGCTTGCTCCAGCTGTTGTTGCAGGCAGCGTTCTGAGTTGCCCTCGGCCGGGCTGGCGGCCAACGCGGCCACCATGAGCATCCATGACATGGCGTATCCTTCGCATCTAAAGATGGTCGCTAAATCATCACCATATCTTTCCCACCGGCCTTGGACAACAACCGGGATACAGGAAAAGCGGGTGCGTCGGCCGCGGGGACTTGGTGTCGGGCGCCAGCAGGCAGTAAACTGGGTCAAACGCTTCAGACGGGAATGTAAATGAGTCAGTACCAGTGTCTGCCATTGGCGGATTTCGAGGCGCTGCGTCAGCGCCGTGAGCTCCAGATTGTTGATATTCGCGATGCCAGTGCCTTCGCCGCCGGCCACATCCCCGGCGCGGTGCACCTGCACAACGGCAACCTGGCGGAGTTTGTGCTCAACGCCGAGTTCGAAGAGCCCCTGGTGGTAGTGTGCTATCACGGGATCTCCAGCCAGGGGGCGGCCGGCTATTTGGCGGAGCAGGGCTTCGAGCAGGTTTACAGCCTCGACGGCGGCTTCGAGGGCTGGCAGAAGTGCCAGGTGGTCAGCAACTCATGATGGAGGTTGGGGTACTGGGGGATCCCCGTGCGGCCCAGGCGCTGGTGGATTACCTGCTCTCACAAGGGATCTCGGCTCAGAGCCAGGCGACCAATGACGGGGTGGCCATCCTGGTGGAGGCGCCCCAGTTCCATCGCGGCCGTGAGGAGTATGAACGTTTCCTCAAGGAGCCCTACCATCGGCGCTATATGGCGGCGTCCTGGGAGTCGGGCCAGGTTCACTCTGGCCGCGATGCCAAGTTTGATTACGGCACCCCCGGACTGAGCTTCTTCCAGAGCCTGGTCACCCAGTCCGGCCCCCTGACCCTGCTGTTGCTGTTGGTCTGCGGCGGGATCTGGCTGTTCTGGAATCTCGGTTTTGCCGAGGCGATCTACGGCGCGACCCACTTCTTTGCCAGCTGGGAGGCGATGGGTGACGGCCAGTGGTGGCGTTTCTTTACCCCCTCCCTGATCCACTTCTCTGCCATGCACGTGGTGTTCAACCTGCTGTGGTGGTGGTACCTGGGCGGGCGGATAGAGCGGGAGCGGGGTGCCCTGACGCTGCTGATCCTGTTGCTGGTGGCGGGCACCTTGCCCAACCTGGCGCAGTTTGCCCTGCAGGGGCCCAATTTTGGTGGCCTGTCTGGCGTTGTCTATGCCCTGGTGGGCTACTGTTGGATCAGCGGTCGCTTCAATCCCAACTCGGTGCTGGCCCTGCCGCCCGCCTACGTCGGCTTCCTGCTGCTGTGGTTGGCCCTGGGTTTCATGGGGATGATGAACATGGCCAACTATGCGCATCTTGGCGGCCTGTTGGTGGGCATGGTGCAGGCACTGCTGGATCATCGTTCCCGACGACGTTAACCGGACGGTCGCTCGCCCTTGGAATGAGGGCGGGGTTTGGTACTATGGCCGCACCACTGTGACAAGGATCTCTCATGCCTGCGGTTTCCATGGCTGCCACTGAACTTCCCGATCCCATCCTCGCGACCTGGCTGGAGAATACCGGCTCCCTGACTGCGCGCCTGAAAGCCCTGGGAGGCCGCTTCGAGGTGACGCTGCTGGCCGAGGGGCGTACGCCCGCCGCCGAAGCAGGGCCCGGGTGGCGGCAGGGGGACGCCCTGTGGCATCGGGAGGTGCTGCTTAAGCTCGACGGGGTTGCCTGGGTCTACGCCCTGACCGAGGTGCCGATGGCGACGCTGGCGGCGGGGCATATCGATTTTCGGCGCCTGGGTGAGCAGCCCCTGGGCGAGGTACTTTTTACCCACCCGCAGATGCGCAGGGGCCCCCTGGTGGTCCACCACTACGGTGGGCAGAGCCGTCCGGCTGACGTCGCCCGACAGTTGGGCCAACCGGCGACGCTGGGGTTATGGGGGCGGGGCCGCCAGTTTTTCCTGGCTGAGCGTCCGCTTAGGGTCAACGAGGTGTTCCTCCCCGCGGCGCAGCAAGCCTTGGGCGCAGCGAAGTAACCTTCTGGTTTTTAGCACCTATCTCTCGTTAGCTGGGGGCAAAGAGGTGTGATCCCGTCCCCGTTATGTTCTCGTTGAATCCACTTGTGCTTGGCGTTGGCCTAAGTTTCCGCCACACTAGAGTGATGAAAGCTCACACCCCCATCGCGCTGCGACTCTTCAGTACCCTGATACTGATTGTCGCCCTGGTTAGCCAGGGCGCGGTGGCCCGTGTGCACCTAATGCCGGATCTGCCCGCTGCCGAGATGGTGGCGACGCATGGTGGTCATGTTGGCGGTGGCTCTGAGTCCCAACCCTGTGATTCGTCGATGCCGGCAGAGCACGATTGTTGTGACGAGGCTCCCGCCTCGATGACCTGTCATGGTAATGCTCAGCCCTGCAGTGGCGAGTGTGGGCAGTGCCAGGTGTTCAGCCCTGCCGTTGTGGCATTGCTCGGCAATTCCCTCCCGAACTTGTTGCCGACGCCCGAGCGCGCCCTGCCTCAGGCCAAGTCTTTCCATTCCGTGTCCCTCTCCAGGGACAGCAAGCCGCCCATAGCCTGATCCCCCGTCAATGCGTCGATCCAATGCGGTGATCTGGCCGTTGAGATCGTCTTGAACCCCTTATCTGGCCGTAGCCGGCGAGGAGTCCCGGCACTGAGCCAAGATTGAATGACAGTGGAGTGATCCATGACCCCGTTATGTTTCAAGAAGTTGACCCCCTGCGCTCTGGCGTTGTCACTGGTCCTGCCGGTTCCGGCCCTGGCGACGCCGGCTACTCATCTCCATGGGGAGGCTGCGCCCCTGATCGAGGCCCACGCGGCTGCTCACACCCATGCCTGCCCCATGCACCCGGAGCAAACTGGGGGAGAGGGGGATCGCTGCCCCATCTGCAATATGTTCCTGACTCCGGTGGCCGCTGCGCCCTCTGCGCACCAGCACGATTCGGCTGAGGGTCACGATGATCATGCCGACGCGGCTACCCACACCCATGCCTGCTCCATGCACCCGGAGCAAACTGGAGAAGAGGGGGATCGCTGCCCCATCTGCAACATGTTCCTGACCCCGGTGGCCGCGGCACCCGCTGCGCACCAGCAGAGTTCGGCTGAGGGGCACGATGATCATGCCCCCGCGGCCATCGGGTCTTCGGCGCTTGAGCTCGATCCCCTGCCGCAAGGGATGCCTGAAGCCTCGTCACAGGGCGATACTACCACTCGATATGTGTGTCCCATGCATCCGCAGATCGTCTCCGATGAGCCCGGTACCTGCCCCATCTGTGGCATGAACCTGGAGATGGTTGAGACCGGGGGTGCCGATGAGGCCGTGGTAGTTGGGGTGTCCGGTGGCATGCAGCAGGCCCTGGGAGTGAGGACCCAGGCCGTGGAGCGCGGCACCCTGTGGCGTTACGTCAAAACCCTGGGAACGGTGAAGTACAACGAGGATGCCATCTCCCATGTGCACACTCGGGTCTCCGGCTGGGTGGAGCGGCTGGCGGTCAACTCCGTTGGAGAGAGGGTGAAGCGTGGGCAGCTGCTCTACGAGATCTACTCTCCGGAGCTGGTTAATGCCCAGGACGATTACCTGCAGGCGTTGGACTATCTCAAACAGGATCCTGCCCGGGGCCAGGAACTGCGGCGCAAGGCGCGGCTGCGACTGGAGCTGCTGGGGATTGCCGATTCGGTGATCCGCCAGCTTGAACGTAGCGGCGAGAGCCTTTACCGGGTCCCGTTCTACGCCGAGCAGGATGGTACCGTTAGCATGCTGGCGCTACGGGAGGGGATGTATGTCCAGCCGGGCGAAACTCAGATCGAGCTGGTGGATCTGTCCACGGTGTGGGTGATCGCCGACGTGTTTGAGAATGAACAGAGCTGGCTCGAGGTGGGCCGTTACGCCGACGTGACCGCCGCGTCCCAGGGGCTGTTCGAGCTCGAGGGGAAGATCGATTACATCTATCCGGAGCTGGACCCGGTCACCCGGGCGATGCAGGTGCGGGTCAAACTGGACAACCAAGCTGAGAGTCCGCAGCAGAAGCTTCGTCCCGGTGCCCTGGTGGATGTGGAGCTGTTCGGCGGCCCCCGCCGCGATCTGCTGATCGTGCCCACCGAAGCGCTGATCCTGACCGGCCGGGAAAACCGGGTGGTGGTGCAGCAGACCGATGACAGCTTTGTCTCAGTGCCGGTGCGCTTGGGGATGATCAGCCAGGGCAGGGCGGAGATCCTGGAGGGGCTGAGCGAGGGAGATCGGGTGGTAGTATCGGGCCAGTTCCTGTTGGATTCCGAGGCCAGCATCCAGGGTAGCCTGCGCCGCCTCAGTCAGCAGGGCGGGGGCGAGTCCCAAGCCGGCCATGACCACTCGGCGCACTAGGAGGCCAGGATGTTAGAAAAGATCATCTCCGCGTCCCTGCGCCAACGCGCCATGGTGCTGGTCATCACTGCTGTGGTGGCGATCTATGGCTGGCAGGCGATGCGCACCACGCCGCTGGATGCCCTGCCGGACCTGTCCGATGTCCAGGTGATCATCAAGACCCCCTACCCAGGCCAAGCGCCCCAGCTGGTGGAGGACCAGATCACCTATCCGCTCTCCACCGCCATGTTGGCGGTGCCCGGAGCCCAGACGGTGCGTGGTTTCTCTATGTTCGGGGACAGTTTCGTTTACGTCATTTTCGAGGATGGCACCGACATCTACTGGGCCCGTTCCCGGGTGCTGGAATCCCTGTCTCAGATCCAGAACCAGCTTCCGGCGGGGGTGACTCCGTCTCTGGGGCCCGACGCCTCCGGGGTGGGCTGGGTGTTCCAGTACGCCCTGGTGGATCGCAGTGGTCACCTGGACCTGGCGCAGCTGCGCTCCCTGCAGGACTGGTTTATCAAGCTGGAGCTGCAGAGTGTGGCCGGTGTGTCTGAGATTGCCACCGTTGGCGGGATGGAGCAGGCCTACCAGATCGTGGTGGACCCGCACAAACTGGCGCTTTACCAGTTGGATTTGATGGCGGTGAAGCAGGCGCTGGATAATGCCAACGCTGCGGTGGGTGGCTCGGTGATCGAGATGGCGGAAGCCGAATATATGATCACCGCGTCCGGTTACCGACAGACCTTGGAGGATTTCGAGGAGATCCCCCTGGGCATCGTCTCCGAGTCCGGTACCCCGGTGCTGATGAAGGACGTGGCCCAACTGCGTACTGGCCCGGCTGCCCGCCGCGGCATTGCCGAGCTCGATGGCCAGGGTGAAGTGGTGGGGGGCATCGTGGTGATGCGCTACGGCGAGAACGCCCTGACTACCATTGAGAACGTCAAATCGAAGCTGAGGGAGGTCGAAGCGGGGCTGCCGGACGGGGTGGAGCTGGTGGTGACCTATGACCGCTCGCAGCTGATCCTCAACTCCGTTGATACCCTCAAGAGCAAGGTGTTGGAGGAGATGGCAGTGGTGGCCCTGGTGTGCTTGCTGTTCCTGCTCCATGCCCGCTCCACGGTGGTGGCGGTGGTGACCCTGCCGCTGGCCATTCTGATCAGCTTCATCGTCATGGGTTGGATGGGGGTCAATGCCAACATCATGTCCCTGGGGGGGATTGCCATCGCCATCGGCGCGGTGGTGGACGCCGCCATTGTGATGGTGGAGAACGCCCATAAGCACCTGGAGCATTATCGCGAGACCCACGGCGAGCCGCCCCGGGGGGAGGCGCATTGGCGCCTGATCCGGGAGGCCTCGGTGGAGGTGGGACCGGCGCTGTTTTTCAGCTTGCTGATCATCACCCTCAGTTTCGTTCCGGTGTTTGCCCTGGAGGCCCAGGAGGGGCGCCTGTTCCACCCCCTGGCTTACACCAAAACCTTTGCCATGGCGGCTTCCGCCATCCTGGCGATCACCCTGATCCCGGTGCTGATGGGCTACTTCGTCCGCGGAAAGATCCCGGATGAGCGCAAAAACCCCATCAGCCGGGCGCTGATCGCCCTCTACCAGCCGATGCTGAATGCGGTACTGCGTTTTCCCAAGCTGACCCTGCTGATCGCCCTGCTGGCCCTGGCCAGTGCCTGGTACCCCATGACCCGGATGGGTTCGGAGTTCATGCCGGAGCTGGAGGAGGGTGACCTGCTCTACATGCCCACCACCCTGCCGGGGATCAGTGCCGGTAAGGCGGCGGAGATCCTGCAGCAGACCGATCGCCTGATTAAAACCGTGCCCGAGGTCAAAAGGGTGTTTGGCAAAGTGGGACGGGCGGAGTCGGCAACGGATCCGGCGCCGCTGACCATGCTGGAGACCACCATCATGCTGCACCCGCGCAGCGAGTGGCGACAGGGTCAGACCATGGAAGGGATCATTGATGAACTCCAGCGCACCGTAAGGGTGCCGGGGATCACCAACGCCTGGGTACAGCCGATTAAGACCCGCATCGACATGCTCTCCACCGGGGTACGGACGCCGATCGGAGTGAAGATCGCCGGTGCCGATGTGGAGGAGCTGCAGCGCATCGGCGCCGAAGTGGAGGCGATCCTCAGTCCGCTGGCCGGCACCAAGTCTGCTTTTGCCCAGCGTACCGGTGGCGGTCGCTATATCGATATTGAGCCCAACCTGACGGCCGCTGCCCGCTACGGCATGACGCTCAAAGATATTCAGGACGTGGTGCAGATGGCGATCGGCGGCATGACGGTGGGGGAGTCGGTGCAGGGGCAGGAGCGTTATCCCATCAATATCCGCTACCCGCGGGAGTTGCGGGATGACATCGAGAAGCTGCGTAACCTGCCGGTGCTGACCATGACCGGTAAGTACGTGCCTTTGAGGACGCTGGCGACGCTTGAGATCCGCGATGGCGCACCCATGCTCGCCAGTGAGAACGGCCGCCTGATCTCCTGGGTATTCGTCGACATTCAGGGGCTCTCCATCGGGGAGTACATCGACCAGGCTCGGGCCGCACTGACTGAGCAGTTGCAGCTGCCGCCGCGCTACTCGGTCAGTTTCGCCGGCCAGTATGAGTACATGCAGCGGGTGACCGAGAAGCTGACGCTGGTGATCCCGATGATGCTGGCGGTGATCTTCCTGCTGTTGATGATGACCTTTGGCTCGGTGGTCCAGGCATCGGTGATCATGCTGAGCCTACCCTTTGCCTTGGTGGGCAGCGCCTGGCTGCTGTACCTGCTGGAGTTCAACCTCTCGGTTGCCGTGGCGGTGGGGATGATTGCCCTGGCCGGGGTGGCGGCGGAGTTTGGGGTAGTGATGCAGGTTTATCTCAACAACGCCATCAAGGACCACAGAAAGCAGGGTGAGATGCAAACCGAGCAGGACCTCAAGGCGGCACTGGTGGAGGGTGCGGTGATGCGGATCCGTCCCAAGGCGATGACGGTGGCGACCATCTTCTTCGGCCTGCTGCCCATCATGTGGGGGGGCGGTACCGGCAACGAGGTGATGCAGAAGATCGCGGCGCCGATGGTCGGTGGCATGGTGACGGCGCCGCTGCTGTCGCTGTTCGTGATCCCGGCCATCTACCTGCTGGTCTACCGGCATCGACTGAGCCAGGCGGGTTGAGTCGACCCAAGACGGACTGAAAACGATTTTTAACTCTTTTGGGGCCCCGTCCAGTTAGGGCGGGTAACCGATTTTTAGCTGTAAGGACATTAAAAAATGAAAAAACTATTAGTAGCTTCCCTGATGATCCTGGGTCTGAGTGCCTGTGGGCAAAGTGAGGCAGAGCAGCAGGCGGCGGAATTCGCGGCGCTGGACTACAAGGCTGCAGTGCTCAAGGGGCATGAGTGGTACCGTAACGACCAGGGGATCGTGGTACGGGTCCATCCGGACCGGGTGAACGCCATCTTCGAGGATGGCACCGAGGCCAGCGTGGCGATCCCTGAAGACCAGTTCTTCCTCTCCATCGCCCCTTGGATGACCTTCACCCACCCCTGTGGCAACCATGTTCCCACCGGTTGTACCGGTGAACTGATCGGGGAGCGGATGCACATGAGTGCGGTGGATATGGACAGCGGTGAGGAGATCCTCAACCAGATGGTTACCACCCAGCACGACGGTTTCATCGACTTCTGGGTACCGGCCAAGCGGCGTCTGGCTTTCACCTTCCACTACGAGCATCCGGAGTTTGGTTTGATGGAGGCCACCGAGGTGCTGCCCACCTTTGAGGACAGCCGTACTTGCATCACCACCATGCAGTTGCAGCCGATGGGCGCTACCGGGCCGGTGCCCCAGGCCGATGCCGGTGGTCACCACCATCACCACTAAGAAAAAGAACGGGGCCTGAGGCCCCGTTTTTTTTGGCGCCCGGACCCGCCCTGAGGTCGGGTGATGGCAGGTATCCGGTGGGCGGTTGATCTGGATCAAGACCCACAGTGCTGCAGCATCTAGGCTAGTGCTAATGGGCTCACGAAACAGGGAGCAACGGTATGATGCGCACAAGTTATTGGCTATTGGTTGGGGTATTGGCGGGCTGTGGCGGCGGTGATAACGGCTCGAAACCGGGACCACCTTCCAATCCGCCGCCACAGCCCGCTCAGGGACTTTCCATTGGGCTTTCCGATGCGCCCCTTGATGGGGTTGATCGCATGGTATTTCAGATGCATAGCCTAGAGCTCATCCCCGAAGGGCATATGGGCGGACATCATGGGGGAAGCGATTCGATAGTGCTGGATCTGTCCCGCCATCGGGTCGACATGCTCGCTTACCAGGGAGAGAAAGCCTATCAACTGCTCCGTGAGCACCCACTGGACTCTGGGCGCTACCAACTGCGTTTGCACTGGACGCCAGGCAGCGCTGATCAAGGCTCCTTTGTGGAGGATGGTCAGGGACGCCACCCGCTGCACGCTGACGATCCCTTCCTGGAACTTGGCGAGGTGATGATCCGCTCAGGAGAGCACCACGGTTATACCCTGGAGTTGGACCTGCGCCAGGGCCTGCATCACGATGGCGAGCAGTACCACTTTGCTCATCAGGGGCTGCGCTGGGTGGACGATGCAACCATGGGTCACCTGCTCGGTTCGGTGGAGGCAAGCTGGATTGCCGACTGTGAGGCGGATAATGCCTCGCTGGCGGGACTCGGTAGCCGCTTTACCCATGTGGCCTATCTCTACCCCGAAGGGACTGCTTTGGAGGCGATGGACGACATGGCACCCACGGCAGAGGTGGATAAGGTGACCCCCTTAGCCACCAGTTGGGTGAGACACGATCATCAGGGTGACTGGGTATTTGCCATCGGGTACCTGCCGGCGGGCCGCTACCAGGTGGGATACAGCTGCCTGGGGCACCTGGACCAACCCGAGTCCAATGAATCCGCCGAGAGTGGATTTGCCCTCTACCGGGATGGTGGCCCCCTGGTCATCGACAGTGGCGAGGAGGGCGGTCAGCACAACCGGCACCACTGCGGCGGTTAACGATTTATTGCATCGGCTCAATGGTGCTGAGGCCTCAAGCCCCGCTGACACGCCCCCACCAGGTTGCGAAACCTGCGCGGGGCGTTTGGCGCGAGCGCAATGGCACACCGTGATTCAGGGCAGGAAGGTGACAACGATGAGCGGCATGGGGCTCTCTGTCCCATTGGTGACTGTGCTCGCTTCCGACAGCCACCAAAGCTCCCCGCTGCGCAGATCCCGAGATTGAGACGCCTGGGTCAGCTGGCCCTCCCCAAGGGCGACCACCAGTCCCGGAGACAGGGTCCGGCTCTCTCCTTGAGCCAGCGTCAGGCGCCGGGCATTGCCCTGGGGAAAGGCAAACTGTTGCTGATCCGGCAGACTCATGCGTTCCCTATCGGCTCCGCCACTGTCTCCCTTAAGGGCGATTCCCAGAACGTGTAAGGCACTGGTCTGGCCGCTCATCACCCTATGGGTGAAGGGTCCCACCGTACTGTAGGGCGAGTAGATCAGGGTGCCTTTGGGGGCGCTCTGAGTGACGGCTTGCTCACCGAGGACCTGTGTGACACCTTCCGAGGCAGTAAGGACTAGCGTCAACTGATCGACGCTATGGATGTGGAAGTCGGTACCTTCGCCCGGGGCCAGGCGGACCTCGTAAACCTGCACCCAGTCGTTGTCAAAAACCTGGATATGACGGGCTTCTTCTGCCACCGGAACCACTATTGTCTCGGCTTTTAGGGGGAGGCTGGCCAACAGCAGGCCGCTTAGCCACAGAGTCAATGTTTTCATCGGGGGGGTACCTCTAAAGAGACGGCCCGGAGTGACAGGTCACTCCGGGCCGAGTCGTTTCCATTGCGGTTACTGCTTTTCTAGCATCTCTTCTGCAGCTTGCTGTGTCTCTTCCGCCTGCTGCTCAGCTTCTTCATACGTCTCCTGAGCTGCGTTGGATGCCTCATCGTAGGCGTCTGAAGCGGCCTCCTGGGCCTCATGGTAGGTGTCGCTGGCGCTATCCTTGGCCTCTTCGTAGGCATCAGAGGCGGTGTCTACTGCCTCGTCGTACGCATCACCAACCGCATCGGAAGCGTCGTCGTAGGCATCACCGACGGCGTCCTGGGTCTGTTCCAGCTTATCGCTGGCTTTTTCCAGGGCCTCCTTGGCCTCCTCTTTAGGCTGTTCGCTGCAGGCGGCCAGACCGAGGGTGGAGAGCAGGCAGAGCAGGGCAAAACGTTTCATCATCTATCCTCCTGGTGGTTGTACTCACCTCAGAGTAAATGATGTGTTTCCACATTACTCGAAAAAATTACCTTTTATTTTCGAGGCTTATTCTTTCCTTAAGAGATTTTATGACCCCTCTGGCGGGCTCGCCGGATCCTATGGGTAGCGCCTGCTGTGCTGATCGTCATAGCGCTCTGCTTCGTTTAAGCTTTTAGCCATCAGGCAACCAACAACCGCCCTTAAATTCGGAGCCAAAAATGATCGACCTTCACTACTGGCCAACCCCTAACGGCCACAAAATCACCATTTTTCTCGAAGAGGCTGGGTTGGAGTATCGGATAATTCCCGTCAACATCGGCACTGGCGACCAGTTCAAGCCGGAGTTCCTGGCCATTGCCCCTAACAACCGGATGCCCGCTATTGTGGATCATGCCCCCGCAGATAGTGGGGGCAAGCTGTCCGTATTTGAGTCTGGTGCCATCCTGGAGTACTTGGCGGATAAAGTGGGCCAGTTTCTTCCCCAGGCGCCGCGGCCGAGGACAGAGGTTCTGCAGTGGCTGCACTGGCAGATGGGCGGACTGGGACCGATGGCCGGTCAGAACCATCATTTCAATCATTATGCCCCTGAGACCATTCCCTATGCGCAGCAGCGTTATATCAAGGAGACAGGGCGACTCTATGGCGTGTTGGACCGACAGCTCAACGGGCGGGACTATGTTGCCGGTGAGTACTCCATTGCCGACATGGCGATCTTTCCCTGGGCCAAGCATTGGGAGGGACAGGGGCAGGATATCGGGCAGTTTCCCAATATGGCGATCTGGTTGGAGCGGATGGGAGCCCGGCCCGCAGTGCAAAGAGCCTACGAAGTCGCCGACAGTATCGCCGATGCCAAGCCCGCAACGGAGCTGACACTGGAGCAGAAGAAGCGGTTGTCTAACCTGGATTGAGTCTCGCTGTCCGACGTCGGACGGTTTGTGGCAAAAACAACGCCCTCCTATGAAGGAGGGCGTTCCAGCTTTTTTGCCGGTACAACTTTAGCCTTAGCTCGGATTCTGTTGCGACTGAGTCGGCTGGGACTTGGTGTCCGGTTGCGCTGGGATCTCTTGGTTCCGGTGAGGTTGGAGGTTGGACGCAGGCTGCTCAGAGGGCGTCACCGGGTTGGCTTTACTCTGCTGTTGAATATTCGCGACTTCGTCGTCCAATTGCTGCTTCATTTCGCCCACCCAACCTGCCGCCATCAACACCGATTGGTCATAGAGGGCATCCATCCAGATCACCAGTTCGTCGTAATGGGCCAGCGTCCACTCGCTCGCCCTACCGTACCCGGCTATGCCCAGTCGATTTCCCGCCTGACAGAGTGCGGAGCCTCTGCGGGTGGCGCCCTCTAGCACGGATTGTGTAAAGGGAACCAGCGCCTGTTGCGCTTGTTGCAGCCAGTGTTCTGGGGGGAGCTCTGAAAGAGACTCCGGCTTGTTCTCTTCTCTCTCCTGGGTTTGCTGGTCGGGGGCGTTGGGGGCGGCGGCCCGAATTTGACTGGCGTCAGCCTCGGCGGAGGGCTGAGATTGGGGGCTCGCTGCCGCTTGGCTTTGCACCACCGATAGTGGCAGTAGCAGGGTCATGATCAAGACGACGACAGGGCGGGGCATCGGGCAACTCCGGCAGTAAAAAGAGAGACTAAGCGTAGTTCAAACGAGGGCGATGTGAGGACGATCACGCCTTGTGGATAACTGTGTTGAAAACCCGAGTAAGGCCTCGCAGCAGCGGCCCTGGGGGGATCGGCACCCAGTGAACAGATTGCTGTCATTTTGATCACTGTGGAGCCGCTGTTTGCCCCGTTGACTGAACCAAACCGTCCAGTAGCAGTTCCGGGGTCACTATGAAATCAGCATGAAAACCCGAAGGTTGCGCAAGATTGCTCAACTTTAAGTCGGAAGTGGGTGTTTTTCCGCGCGATTGTGGCTATCGCTGGCTGCTCCAGCGTTGTTCTGTGGCTAAATCGTGACTTCCCGGATCCGGCGCGGATGTGGATAACCTTTTATGCAGGCCATCTATAGGGCTATGAACTTGAGTGAAACCGGGCGGTAGTCTCAGGGTGCTTCTCAGTGCGCATTTTCCCCTTTCAGGGCTGAAGCTGTTCGAGAAAGGTAAAGGGCTCCCCGTGGCTGCAAACCGGTCGCTGACGCTTGCCGGCTTCGTAGCGTCGGGCGAATACCTGGAAAAAGGCATCAAGGGCTTGGGCATTGCGCTGGTCGCCGGCAATCGCCAGGACCTGGGCGGCGACCTCGGCGGTGGCCAGTTGGTGCGGATGGGCGGCACTGCGCAGCCGGTACTGACTGGCCGCCTCCGGGGCGATGGAAAGCACCGGTAAGGACGCCAGGTAGTCGCTTTGAAACATGCGGCGGGCCTGTTTCCAGGTGCCATCGAGCAGGATCATTAGCGGCTGCCGGTGATCGGTCGTTGCCGGAATCTGTTGGATGACCTGCTCCGGCTCGGCATGGCTGGCGGGAAAGACGATGATCGACCGGTAACGAGGGTTCGCCAGAAGCGCTAGCAGCGCGGGGTCCGGCTCGGTGCGATCCCAGCAGAATGCCCGGGTCTCCGGTAAAATTTCTGCGATCAGGCGCCCGGTATTGGTAGGCTTCATCGGCTCCTTGTGATGCATCAGCAGCACAAACTGCAACGGGCTCTGGCCAGGCCTTGCCCAGGGGCAACAGCAATGGGTGCGTGCGATAAGGCAGCGTGGACAGCGATCCACGGTAGCCCCCCGGGCATTGAAGGGGCGGGTGGTGAGAGCCAGGCGCTCTTGTCTTAATCGCAGGACGTCGTTGGGTGGCAGCACTGCCGCAGTGTGATTCATGGAAATTGTCGCTCAAACAAAAGGGGGCGCGTGCGCCCCCTCAATGGACCGCGGAGCTTACTGCGTTCGGCTCAGGGTGTTCTGAATGGTCGGGGTCAGCAGTGGCATCACAATCTGATACAGCGCCTTGACCTGTTCGGTATCGGCATCCTCTCCCAACATTCCCATGGTTTTCAGTTTCGATGTGAGAGTCGTGAACACCTTCTTATCGAAGAACTCCGGCGCACTGATCCCATGCAGCCGGGACATTCGCTCCGCCAGGGCGATGCTGTCCTTCTCCAGCGCCCCCCGCTCGATCCCCGGTTCACTCTGCAACCGCGACAGGACGATGGCGTAGCGCTGGATCGTTTCCTGGATAAGGTCCGCCAGATTACAGAGCACCGCTCGATGGGCGTGGCTGGGCTGCAGCCCTTTGTCGCAGGGCTCCAGCAAGTCGTGCATCACCAGTTCGTTGATCAGCCCTTCGACCTGACGCTCGACATCGTCAAGGTCGAGGCCCATGAACAGCTCAGCCTGCAACAGCGGGTAGAGGGCCCGGATATGTTCGATCAGTGACTCCTTGGAGTGACAGCCTCCGCGCAGCAGCAGGGCGGCGATCAGGGCAGGCAGAACCAGCAGATGGAGACTGTTATTCCGGTAGTAGGTCATGGAGACGGCGGTGCCACTATGGATGCTGATGATTTCACCCATGTGATCTCGGCTGACGTCGAACTTATTCAGGTCAAGCACCATCTGCAGCACCGCCTTGCCATCCCCCTCTGGCACTGTGGTGCGGGCGGTGTAGGGCACCGCGCGGAGCAGGTCCAGGTAAAGGTCCAACTGCTGCTCCAGGGCATGGCGCTCCATGGCGTGCTGCTCTGTGGCCAACAGCACGCTGGCGGTGAGGGTCATGGCGGAGGCGGCAGCGGCGTCATTGATGTTGCACATCAGTTTATTGGCCAACAGGTTGACCGTCGGCGTGAGCCAGGACTGGCGGCCTTCGCCACGCTTCTGCTCCTCCCGCCAGTCGGGATTGGCTTGATTGAGGAACTGGTGAATGGTGATCGGCTCGCCGAAGTTAACGTAGCCCTGACCGTAGTTGCGCAGTTTACGCAGGGCAGAGAACACCTGCCAGGCGTTCTCCTTCTCCTTTTTCTTGCCGGCCAGCTCCTTGTGGTAGGAGGTCACCTCCATCACGTGGTCGTATCCCAGGTAAACGGGGACCAGGGTCACCGGCCGCTCGAGTCCACCCAGCACTGAGTTGACCGTCATGGCGATCATTCCGGTCTTGGGGGGCAGCAGACGCCCGGTGCGTGAGCGCCCGCCTTCGGTGAAATACTCCACTGAGTAGCCGCGCTTAAACAGTTGGTCCAGGTATTCACGGAACACCGTGGAGTAGAGCTTGTTGCCCTTGAAGGAGCGGCGGATGAAGAAGGCGCCACCGCGGCGGAAAATGGGTCCGGCGGGCCAGAAGTTGAGATTGACCCCGGCGGCGATGTGCGGCGGCACCATTCCCTGCTGGTAAATTACGTAGGAGAGCAGCAGGTAGTCCATGTGGCTGCGGTGGCACGGGACGAACACGATCTCGTGGCCATCCTGGGACAGTTGACGTACCTGCTCGGCGCCGCGGACGTTGATCCCTTTATACAGCTTGTTCCACAGCCAGCCCAGGAAACGATCCCCGATACGCACCAGGCCTTCCGAGTAGTCGGCCGCGATCTCGTCCAGGTACTCATGGGCCCGCTGTCGAGCCTTCTCTTCGCTGATATTTTTGCTCCGCGCCTCTTCGGCGATCGCTTCCTTGATCGCCTCGTCAGCCAGCAGGCTGTGGAACAGGGCCTGACGATCCGGCAACCGGGGGCCGGTAGCCACGGTGCGCTGACGGCCGAAGTGTACCCGAGCGACCCGGGCCAGCTTGTTGGCGATGGTGCTGTCGGTACCGTGATTATCGGCCATGTAGCGCAGAGAGACCGCGCGGGAGAAGCGGATAAAGTTGTCGCGGCCCAGTACGGTGATGATGGCGGTTTTGCGAAGCCAGGTCGGGTTGGGCTTGTTGAGCAGGGTCGCACTGACACTGACCTCTTTACCGGGGTTGCGGCCCCACAACAGGCTTACCGGAACCACCTGAATATCGAGATCAGGATCCTGGCGGTGAAGTTCCAGCAGACGTTCGAACTGGCCCTTGAAGTCGGTGCTGTTGCCGCGACCAAAGAGCGGGGTAGCCTCCGCCAGCGCCACCATCCGGGCGACAGGTTCACCATTAATGGTGAGGGGGGCGAAGGGGCTCGGCAGCCCAAGACGCCGACAGCATTCGTGCAGGGCCAGACGATCGGAAAAGGCGTCATGAGGCAAGACATAAACCAAGGGCCGATTGAGATCGAGATCCAGCTCCTCCACCGGGTTTTCCGGGATAGGTTTGCTTTTTACCAACAGCTTCTGCATCCAGTTGATCGGTTGCTGCCAGGGCTTGAGGGTCTTGTGGCTCACGCGTCTGCTTCTCTTGGGCTTAGAACGGTAGGCGCAGAGTGTACACCCAAAGCTAAACGCTGGCAGCAGCCAAGGGGCGGTTGGCGCTTAAGAGGCCCGGATAAGCGGTAAAAAGTCATAGTGATCAGACCTCTGGAAGCGCTTTTTTAATACTTATGATGAGGATGGTGTTGAAATCACCAGATACCTGTATATGATTACAGTATCTCTACTGTACGAATAAACAGGGAATGCCATGAAGCCGCTGACGCCGCGACAGGAGCAGGTTTTTGACCTTATCCGCCAACATATGCAGGACACAGGGATGCCGCCAACCCGGGCGGAGATCGCCCGGCAACTGGGATTTCGCAGTGCCAATGCCGCGGAGGAGCACCTCAAGGCGTTGGCTCGTAAGGAGTATATCGAGATTGTCCCCGGTACCTCGCGCGGGATCCGAATCCTCTTTAACGAACCTGAACCCGAGCAGCTGGGACTGCCACTGATTGGCCGGGTCGCCGCCGGCGAACCCATCCTGGCCCAGGAGCATGTCGAATCGCACTACCAGATGGATCCCAGCCTCTTCCATCCGGAAGCCAGCTACCTGTTGCGGGTTCGCGGTGACTCCATGAAGGAGATCGGGATCCTAGATGGTGACCTGCTGGCGGTACACCAGACCCGTGAGGCAAGAAACGGCCAGGTGGTGGTGGCCCGGGTTGGAGACGACGAAGTGACGGTGAAACGCTTCCAGAAGAGGGGCAATGTGGTCTATCTCCATGCGGAAAATGAGGAGTACGCCCCCATCGTGGTGGATCTCAAGGAGACTCCGCTAACCATCGAAGGCCTCGCCGTCGGAGTGGTACGCAATGGAG
The DNA here is from genome assembly GCF_039544205.1 of Ferrimonas gelatinilytica. Taxonomy (NCBI): domain Bacteria; kingdom Pseudomonadati; phylum Pseudomonadota; class Gammaproteobacteria; order Alteromonadales; family Ferrimonadaceae; genus Ferrimonas; species Ferrimonas gelatinilytica. Next base: position 145,737 of record NZ_BAABLF010000014.1, read on the forward strand.
ACTGGCAATAATGAAATTGCAGCAGGGAACGCGCTTCAATCACCCCGGTTTATGGCAGAGCTCGCGTCGTGCCTGGCCAGCTATGGACACCCAGTGTCATGACAGCCCGGGTGCCGGGCTCCAACGTGTGCTGCCGGCAGCGGCTGAGGCTGCGGGTCAGCAGGGCTGGGTGGTACTGATCAATCCCCCCGCTGGAAACTGGGCTGCCACGCTGGCTCGGGCCGGTGTCGACAGCCGCCGGGTACTGCGTGTCCGTAGCAGCGACGATGTTGAGGCCCTCTGGGCCCTGGAGCAGGCCCTGACAGGGGCGACCTGCGCCCTGGTGCTGGGCTGGTTGCCGGTTTTGGATGCGCGGGATCGGCGTCGGTTGCAGCTGGTCCAACGCCGTGCCCACTGCTCCGCTTACCTGTTTCACGGTGAGCGTGGGGAGATCCTCCACCTGGCCAACCCGGTTCACTGAAACACTCTCCGCCCTGCCTGCAGGATGTTCTTGATCAACTTTTACTCAGCCTGTAGCTTAACTTACGAATTCAATTAGAAAACTTGGCAGCAGTAAAGGCAGATGTTGCGCAGCTCTATCGCGTATGCCCATGCCCATTTCGGGGAAGGAGCTGACATAGGGCTGAGTCGTACTGTGCAAGCTCTTTCTGGACGTTGCGAAAGCAATGCTCAGAGGAGAAGCGTCTGTGAAGTACAAGCTGTTGGCCTGGATGGCCCCATGGATGGCGACGCCCTTCATGGCCAAAGCCTCGCTTTGGAATATGACCCCGGGGGTCACCGAAATCAGTCAGCAGGTCTACAGCCTGCACATGACCATCTTTTATATCTGCTGTGCCATCGCCTTCGTGGTGTTTGGCGTGATGATTATCTCGCTGATCCGGCATCGCAAATCTAAAGGTGCGACTCCCGCCCACTTCCATGAAAGCACCAAGGTGGAGATCGCCTGGACCGTGGTGCCCTTCCTTATCCTCATCGGTATGGCCGTGCCCGCGACCAGTACCTTGATCGCGATGGAAGATCCCAGCGATGCGGATCTCACCATCCAGATCACTGGTTCCCAGTGGAAGTGGCACTACCAATACTTCGGTGAGGATGTGGGCTTCTACAGCCTGCTGTCGACGCCGAAAGCGCAGATAGAAAATCAAGCCGCTAAGGGCGAGAACTACCTGCTGGAAGTGGATAAGCCCCTGGTTCTGCCCACCAATCGAAAGGTGCGTTTCCTGTTGACCTCCGATGATGTGATCCACTCCTGGTGGGTACCGGCTTTCGCGGTGAAAAAGGATGCTAACCCGGGATTTATCAATGAAGCCTGGACTCGGGTGACTGAGCCCGGGATCTACCGGGGTCAGTGTGCCGAGCTGTGCGGCAAAGACCACGGTTACATGCCGGTGGTGGTGGAGGTGTTGCCCGAAGCGGAGTTTGATCTCTGGCTGGAGCAGCAGAAGCGCCTGGCCGCCGATGCCGAGGCCGCCGAGCGTGACTCCCTGTCCGAGCAACTGGGGTTGTCCGAATCCATGACCCTGGGGGAGCAGGTCTACAACGGTCGTTGCGCCGCCTGTCATCAGCCCAACGGCATGGGACTGCCAGGGGTTTTCCCGGCGATCAAGGGCAGTCCCGTGGCGCTCGGGGACGTGGCGGCGCATATCGATATCGTTGCCCACGGCCAGACTGGCACGGCGATGCAGGCGTTTGCGGATCAGCTCAGTCTGAAGGAGTTGGCGGCGGTGGTGACCTATCAGCGCAACGCCTTCGGTAACGACACCGGCGACGTGATCCAGACCCGTGAAGTCAACGACCGTCTTAATGGCGGCGAGCCTGACGAGGCCGGAACCGGGGCAAAGCACACTGAGCCCAACGAGGTTGTCGAGCCCACCTCTGCCATTGAGGCCAGCACCGAAACGACGGCTGCCCTGACCCTGGAACAGGCGATGACGCTGGGGAGCGAAATCTACAACGGACGTTGTGCGGCCTGTCACCAGGTCAACGGCATGGGCGTACCCGGGGCCTTCCCCGCCATCAACGGCAGTGCGATCGCCCTCGGCGAGCCGGCAGAGCATATCTCAATCGTGGCCGAAGGCCGGGCCGGTACCGCCATGATGGGTTTTGCCGGCCAACTCAGCGCGAGAGAGCTGGCGGCGGTGGTGACCTACCAGCGCAATGCCTGGGACAACCAAACCGGTGACCTGATCCAGGCCACCGATGTCGACGCCGTGGCCGGCCAGTAGCAGGAGAGCAACAATGACAACGGCTTTAAAGACCCCCCAGCAGGATCAGCTCGGGCACGTCGAGACACAGAGTGATACTCACCACCATGACCACCACCTTACGGGGTGGCGACGCTGGCTGCTGACCACCAACCACAAAGAGATCGGCACCCTCTACCTCTGGTTCAGTTTCGCCATGTTCCTGATCGGTGGCGCGATGGCGATGGTGATCCGCGCTGAGCTGTTCCAGCCGGGTCTTCAGTTGGTGGATCCCCACTTCTTCAACCAGATGACCACGGTCCATGGCTTGATCATGGTGTTTGGGGCGGTGATGCCCGCCTTCACTGGCCTCGCCAACTGGATGATCCCGATGATGATCGGGGCACCGGACATGGCACTGCCGCGGATGAATAACTGGAGCTTTTGGATCCTGCCTTTTGCCTTCGCCTTGCTGATCGGCAGTCTCTTTATGGAGGGGGGTGGCCCCGCCTTTGGTTGGACTTTCTACGCCCCGCTGTCGACCACCTTTTCCGGTGACTCCACCGCCCTGTTCGTGTTCTCGGTACACATCATGGGGATCAGCTCCATCATGGGGGCGATCAACGTCATCGTGACCATCGTCAACCTGCGGGCACCCGGGATGACCTGGATGAAGTTACCGCTGTTTGTCTGGACCTGGCTGATCACCGCCTTCCTGCTGATCGCGGTGATGCCGGTACTGGCCGGGGTGGTCACCATGGTGCTGACCGACAAGTACTTCGGCACCAGCTTCTTCGATGCCGCCGGTGGCGGTGATCCTGTGATGTTCCAGCATATCTTCTGGTTCTTCGGCCACCCAGAGGTCTACATCATGATCCTGCCGGCATTCGGCGTGATCTCCGCTATCGTGCCGGCATTCTCTCGCAAGAAGCTGTTTGGCTATGCCTCCATGGTGTATGCCACCGCTTCCATCGCCGGCCTCTCCTTCCTGGTGTGGGCGCACCACATGTTCACCACTGGCATGCCGGTGGCGGCAGAGCTGTTCTTCATGTACTGCACCATGCTGATCTCGGTCCCCACCGGGGTGAAGGTGTTCAACTGGGTCGCCACCATGTGGCGGGGGGCGATTAGCTTCGAGGCGCCGATGCTGTTTGCCCTGGCGTTTATCGTACTGTTCACCATCGGCGGCCTGTCCGGCCTGATGCTGTCGCTTACCCCGATCGACTTTCAGTACCACGATACCTACTTTGTGGTTGCGCACTTCCACTATGTCCTGGTGACCGGGGCGGTGTTCTCCATCATGGCGGCGGCCTACTACTGGCTACCTAAGTGGACCGGTCACATGTACTCGGAAACCCTGGCACGGTGGCACTTCTGGTGCTCCATTATCTCGGTCAATGTACTGTTTTTCCCCATGCACTTCCTGGGACTGGCGGGGATGCCGCGACGCATTCCGGATTACGCATTGCAGTTTGCCGACATCAACCAGGTGGTTTCCATCGGCGGGTTCGCCTTCGGCCTGTCCCAGCTGATCTTCCTGGCACTGGTGATCAAGTGCATCCGCGGTGGCCAGAAAGCCCCCGCCAAGCCCTGGGACGGGGCGGAGGGGCTGGAGTGGACCGTGCCATCACCGGCACCACTGCACACCTTCGATACCCCGCCGGTGGTGAAGTAGATGAACGCACCGCAATCGCAACCGGCACAGCACGGGCGCCTCGCGGCCCGGCTGCTGCTGGTGGTAGTGGGAATGTTCGGGTTCGGCTTTGCCCTGGTGCCCCTGTATGACGTTTTCTGCGACATCACCGGGATCAATGGCAAAACCTCCCAGGAGGTGGCGGCATTGAGTACTGGGGTGGATGAAAGTCGCACCGTCACCGTGGAGTTCGTGACCTACGTCCGGGGAGACATGCCCTGGGAGTTCAAGCCAGTAACCGAGCGGATCCAGGTACATCCTGGGGAAACACATCAGGTGGCGTTCCTGGCCCGAAATCGCTCCGGCGAAAGCACCGTAGGGCAGGCGATCCCCTCAGTCAGCCCCGGCACCGGCGCGCTCTACTTCTCTAAGATCGAATGTTTCTGTTTCAATAACCAGCCTCTTGCCGCAGGCGAAGAGGCGGAAATGGGGTTGGTGTTCTACGTGGATCCGGAGTTGCCTGAGTCGATCCGAACCCTGACCTTGTCTTACACGCTCTACAACATCACCGAGCAGGCGATGGGGCGTGGCTAAGGAGAGTCAAATCATGCAGCAACACGAGAAATACTATGTTCCAGCCCAGAGTCCCTGGCCCATCATCGGTGCCGTGGGGCTGTTTTTAATCGCGTTGGGCGCCGGCACCTACGTTAGTAGCCTCGACAGCGGTGGCGGCCCCGGTGGCTATGTGCTGCTGACCGGGATCGCGGTGATCCTCTTTATGCTGGTGGGGTGGTTTCGCAATGTCATTCAGGAGTCGATGAGCGGACTCTACTCGGCCCAGATGGATCGCTCCTTCCGACAGGGGATGTCCTGGTTCATCTTCTCCGAAGTGATGTTCTTTGCCGCCTTCTTCGGGGCCCTCTTCTATGCCCGCATGGTCGCGGTGCCCTGGCTTGGCGGGGCAGGCAACAACGCCATGACCCACGAGGTGCTCTGGCCCGGCTTCGAAGCGGTCTGGCCGCTGCTGACGACGCCGGGAGGCAGTCAGACCGAGGCGATGCCCTGGACCGGCCTGCCGCTATACAACACCCTCATTCTGGTGGCTTCCTCCGTCACGCTCCATTTGGCCCACGTCGCACTGGAGCAGGGTAAACGCCGGGTGCTCACCACCTGGCTTGGGATCACCATCCTGCTGGGGGTTGCCTTCCTGTTTCTCCAGGTGGAGGAGTACCTGCATGCGTACCAGGAGATGGGACTGACCCTCAGCTCCGGGATCTACGGTAACACCTTCTTCCTGCTCACCGGCTTTCACGGCATGCACGTGACCTTGGGTACCATCATGCTGATGGTGATGTTTGGCCGGGTGCTGAAAGGCCACTTCAGTGCCGAGAAGCAGTTTGGCTTCCAGGCCTCCAGCTGGTACTGGCACTTCGTGGACGTTGTCTGGCTTTGCCTGTTTGTCTTCGTATACGTGCTCTAACCACGCTGGCCTGGGATGTTCGAGGCCCAGTTAGTAGGGGCGCGGGTTAACCGGCACCAGGCCGCTGGCGATAGCCAGGATAAGCAGTACCAACACCAGGGCCGACAGTCCCACACGGCGACCCAGATAGCGGGTCATCGGTGGTCTGTCGGCTTTTTGGTCGGCCCTGAGCATGGCCACGCCGGCCCGGCCCAGATTAAACAGGATGTAGAGCAGCAGTAGAACAATGGCAGATTTAAACAGGGTGATGATCATGGTGGCTCCTTGCCGTCATCGACCGCCTGCCCCACAGGAGCAGGCATGACAAAAGTGGGGTTCCTGGGTGCACTGCTCACTGTGCTGGCTTGCATTGCGCTGGTCAAGCTCGGACTCTGGCAGCTGGACAGAGCGGAGGAAAAGCGCCACTGGATGGCACAGCTGGAGCAGCGCGGTACGCAAACCCTGGATTGGCCGCTCAGTGGTGAGGAGCTGACCGGGTACCGCCTCTCGGTAGAGGGATATTGGCTGCCACAGCATGCGCTCTTACTGGATAATCAGGTGTGGGAGGGGAGGGTCGGTTACCGTTGGCTGGTGCCGGTTCAAATCCACGAAGCGTCCCCCTGGCTGCTGGTGGACCTTGGTTTTGTTACCGCCCCCCGCCACCGCCAGGCACTGCCGGAACTCCCGACGCTGCCCACTCAGTCCGCTCTGGTCGGCCGGTTGCGACAGCCGGGGGCCAACCGGCTCTCAAGCAGACTCAGTCCAGAGCGGGTCGAACCTTCGGCACCACTGCGGGTACAGGCCTTGAACTGGACGGAGCTGTCGGCGCTGTGGCAGCACCCTGTGGTTCCGGCACTGCTGTGGTTGCAGCAGCCGGCCGAACTGGGTTTTGAGCGTCCGTGGCAGCCGATCAACCTCGCTCCGGAGAAACATCAGGCGTATGCACTGCAGTGGTTCTCCCTGGCAGCAGCCTGTCTGGTGATTGCCCTGGTGGTAGCGCGACGGCGGGGGTTGCATGCGATTGGGGCTGCCGATAACTTAAACACTTAAGCGATTTAAGTTTTTGTCTAGATGTCACCCGCGGTACCGGTGATCGTTTGCGTTGCATTGGGAGATCCGCATGTCCTCCATCGGTACGCGTCAACGCACCCTGCTTGTGTTGTTGCTCGCTTTTGCTCTGCCCGTGATCTTTGCTTATACCGCCCTCAAGTTGGGCTGGTACCAAGGTGGTGCCACCAACCGTGGGGAGCTGCTCAGTGACCTCAGTTATCAGCAACTGGCCCTGACCAACCCGGAGCCCAGACGTTGGCAGATGGCGATGCTGTTACCCGCGCAATGCGCCGCGGACTGCGAGGCCCAGCTGACCCTTCTGCGCCAGGCGCACCTTGCCCTGGGCCGCGAGCAGGAGCGGGTGCAGCCGATTCTTTTTGTGATGCCGGAGTCCGACCCCGGAATGCTGGCTCGTCTTGGCGAAGCGCCTTTCCTCCAGGCTGAGATCAACACCCAGGCGCGCCAGGCGATGGGCGCCTATGCCCTGGTGGTGATCGATCCTCTGGGCCAGTGGGTGATGGGGTATCGCAGCGGCGAGGTGGGGCCACCCCTGACCTTGGGACAGGACCTGCTGGCCGATCTTCGTAAACTCCTCAAGCTCTCCCGGATCGGTTAGGAGGTCAGATGCGCAATTTCACCCTGTTTACGCTAGCCCTCGCCCTGGTGGTGATCCTGCTGGGAGCTTTTACCCGGCTGACCGACGCCGGACTCGGCTGTCCCGACTGGCCGGGCTGCTATGGCTACCTGGTGGTGCCCCAGGAACATCAACATGCCATTGCCGAAGCGCGCTTTCCTGAGCGCCCGGTAGAGATGGCCAAGGCCTGGGCGGAGATGGTTCATCGCTATGTCGCCGGCACTCTGGGCCTCTGTATCCTCGCCCTGGCTTTGATGGCCTGGCGTCGTCCCGCGGCGCCCAAGGGGTTGCCCTGGCTGCTGGTGGGGCTGGTGGTCTTCCAGGCAGCTCTGGGGATGTGGACGGTCACCCTGAACCTGCTGCCGCTGGTGGTGATGGGCCATCTCATTGGTGGTTTTAGTATCCTGGCCCTGCTGTTTCTGCTCTGGTTGCGCCAGTCACCACAGCGGGGCCCCTTGCCGAATGGTACCAAGCCACTGGGCACCCTGGCTGTGGTGGCAACCGGTGTCCTGCTGGTGCAGATCATGCTCGGTGGCTGGACCTCGGCCAACTATGCCTCCCTCGCCTGTACCGAATTACCGGTATGCGAGGGCGACTGGGCATCCCGTCTGGATCCGGAGGCAGCGTTCCACCCCCTGCCACCGCCGGCCAAAAGCTACGAGTTCGGGGTACTGGATTACCCCGCCCGCATGACCATTCATGTCAGCCACAGGATCTGGGCCCTGATCACCGCCCTGGTGTTGCTACTCCTGGCGCTGCGCTTGTGGACACAGGGGCTTCGTCGGGAAGCGTTGGCAGTGACGGGTGTGTTGATGCTGCAGCTGATGCTGGGGATCGCCAACGTGGTGGCCAGTCTGCCGCTGCCGGTGGCCGTGGCTCACAACGGGGTGGCAGCCCTGCTGCTGCTGTCACTGGTGGCCGTCAACTATCGCCTATGGCAAAGGAGTCGCTATGAGTAAAGCCGAGGTTGCAGCCCTGCCGATAGCCGGATGGGCGTGGAGAGATTATCTGGAGATGACCAAGCCCAAGGTGGTGGCATTGATGCTGCTGACGGCGCTGGTGGGGATGGCGCTGGCCAGTGATGGTTGGATCCCGCTGCCGGCGCTACTCTTCGGACTGTCAGGGATCGCTCTGATGGCTGGCTCCGCCGCCGCCATCAATCACCTTCTGGATCGTCGCATCGATACCTTGATGGCACGGACCTTAAACCGTCCCCTGCCCAAGGGACGTGTTGCCGCGCCCCAGGCACTGGGGTTTGCCATGATCCTCGGCATTGCTGGCTTTACCCTGCTTTACTTGTGGGTTAATCCGCTGACCGCCTGGTTGACCTTTGCCAGCCTGGTGGGTTACGCGGTGATCTACACCGGTTTCCTGAAACGGGCCACGCCACAGAACATCGTGATCGGCGGTTTGGCGGGGGCGATGCCGCCCCTGCTGGGCTGGACCGCGGTGACCGGGGACTTCCACGGTAACGGGATGCTGCTGGTGATCATCATCTTCGCCTGGACGCCCCCGCATTTCTGGGCCCTGGCAATCCACCGTCGGGATGATTACGCCAGGGCGGGCCTGCCGATGCTGCCGGTGACCCACGGGATCGAGTACACCAAGACCCATATCCTGCTCTACAGCTTCCTGCTGGCCCTGGCCTGTCTGCTGCCGGTATTGGTGGGGATGAGTGGCGCTCTATACCTGGCCGGTTCCACCCTCCTGAGTCTTGGCTTTATGTGGCGTGCTTGGCAGTTGAAGTTCCAGCCCGAGCGCTACTCACCGATGAAGCTGTTTCTGTTTTCCATCTGGCACCTGATGGCGCTGTTCGTGCTGCTGCTGGCGGATTTCTACGGCGCCCCCTACCTGGAGTTCTGGCGATGACCCTGCGTTGGCAATGGCTTATCTTGGTGGGCCTGCTTGCCCTGGCGGCGGGTCTTGGAGTGGCGCTGCAGCGGGAGGCACCGGCGCGTCCCCTGGTGTCCGCCCTGTGGCTGGAAAATCCGCGCCCGTTGCCACCCTTCGAACTGGTGAGCCAGAGCAAGGGGCAGTTCACCAATGAACAGTTGGAAGGTCGCTGGACCCTGTTGTTCATGGGCTTCACCGCCTGCCCGGATGTCTGTCCTACTACGCTGTCGGATCTTGCCCGGGTTTACGACACCCTGAGGGTGGAGTTGACCGAGGCCCCGCTTCAGGTGGTGTTGATGAGCGTGGATCCCGGTCGTGACTCACCGGATCGACTGGCCAGCTATATCCGTTTCTTCAATCCGGAGTTCAAGGCGATCACCGGTGATCATGGCCAGCTCTACCAACTCAGTCAGGCACTGGGATTGGTGTACCAACTGGTGGATAACCCCAACGGTGATGGCAGCGGCGAGGATTACCTGGTGGATCACAGTGCCGATATTGTCCTGATCAACCCCGACGGCGAGTTGGAGGCGATCTTCCGTCCCGAGGGAGGGGTCGGTGAGATCCGCCGGGTCTCCATGGCGAGACTGAAGGCAGATTATCCGGTGATCACCACCTACCGGGGCAACGAATGAGCAACGGAGCAGCAGTCGCTTGGCTCTAGGCAGTCAAGCGGTCTTTACGCACCCCGTGGTCATCTTGTGCAGGAAAGAAAACGGCACCCCAAGGGGTGCCGTTGTTGTCACTGTGCCGAGTTACTCCTCGGGCCAGCTGCCATCGGGGTTGGCCTGTACCCAGGGTTGGGAGAACCAGTAGAAGCCGCTCTGGCTGCGGCTCGGCGCAGTGCAGTTGTAACGGCTTCGACCGGCGGGCATTGGCAGGTCCGCCTGGATGGTAAAGGTGTGATCATCTAGCCAGGTGGGGGTCTTGGCCCCCTGGCCCTGGATGAAACACATCAACTGATTGGTACGGACATCCTCGACGGCCAGCTTAATAGTGAGGCTGGGGCGGCGCCGATCCACCAGCTCCGACTCCTCGCCGTCGATGGCCACCACGGGCATGTTGAGACTGTGCATCTTCACCCGCAGGCTGTCCATGTCCGCGTAGGGGCCCGCCACCGGATAGCGGGGCAGGGCGGTCAGGCTGGAGTAGGGGCCGGCGGCACCGGAGTGCTGACCGATACCGATATAGCCCATCTCATCCAGTAAGGCCCGTAGCGCCTGGTTATACTCGCCGTAGGGGTAGGCCAGCGCCTTGAGGGAGTGACCCACCTCGCTTTGGATGGCTGCTTCGGTTTGCTCGATACTGTTGCGGATCCGGTTGGCCCACTGGGCCTGGCTTTCGCCTGGGTTGAGCCGGATCATATGCTCATGGGCGTAGCCGTGGTTGCCTATGGTGGCGCCCTCCCGGGCGATGCTGCGCAGGGTATTCCAGTCCATCATGTTGCTCCGGCCCTGCTCGATTGGCGCCAGGTTCACAAAGACCGTGTAGGGGAAGCCGTAGCGGCGAAGGATTGGGTGGGCATTGTCGGCAATATTGCGGTAGCCATCGTCGAAGGTGATCACCACGGTTTTCGGTGGCAGGTCCTCCCCGGCGCGGATCGCCCGTAGGGCGGTTTCCAGCGGCACGACATCAAACTGCTGTTCGACCAGGTAGGCCATCTGCTGCTCGAACTGGGCCGGTGTGACCGAGGTTGCTGCCGGCGTGTTCTCGCTGACGTGGTGATACTGTAGGATCACCACCGCCTGTGCCGGCGCCATCAACAGCCCCAACGTGAGGGCCAGGGCCAGCGACATCATACGATTCATCATAGATTGGAACTCATCTGTTTTTATGACTATCCCCGCCGTGTTGCGGCAGCCAGCGGCGCATCGTCGCACCTTTGCTCTGGCCGTGCCGATGATCCTGTCCAATATCACTATCCCGCTGCTGGGACTGGTGGACACGGCGGTGATCGGGCACCTGAGCGATGCCTATTACCTCGGCGGCGTAGCCGTTGGGGCGATGATTATAACCTTTTTATTCTGGATCCTCGGATTTTTACGCATGGCGACCACGGGGTTGGTGGCCCAGGGCCATGGTCGTGGCGATCCTCTGGCCCAGTTACAGGTGCTGTTTCAGGGCGCGGTGATCGCGCTAACGCTGGCTGCGACGGTGCTGATCCTGCGTCAGCCTATCCTGGAGATCGCCCTTGGGGTGCTGGGCGGCAGCGACGAGGTGCAACATTACGCCAGCATCTATTTCCAGCATAGGATCTGGAGTGCGCCGGCGGCCCTGGTCAACCTGGTAGCGCTTGGCTACCTGCTGGGGCGCCAGCTACCCAGGGCGGCGATGTGGCAGCTGATCCTGGCGAATGTGCTGAATATCGTGCTGGATATCTGGTTCGTCCTCGGACTGGAGTGGGGGGTGGCGGGCGCGGCCCGGGCCAGCGTTATCGCGGATTATGGTGCCCTGTTGCTGGCGGTCTGGTTCATCCATCGACAGTTACCGGCCGCGCTGAAAACCCCGTCAACCTGGCGTGCGCTAACGATGCGCGGCTGTGGTGCGCTGATTGGGTTAAACCGGGACATCTTTATCCGTACCCTCTGTCTTCAGCTGTGCATGGTCTTTGTTACCGCGCAGGGGGCCCGAATGGGGGATGAGATCGTCGCTGCCAACTCGGTGCTGATGAACTTTACCCTGTTGATCGCCTATGCCCTGGATGGTTTTGCCTACTCGGCGGAAGCCGAGGTGGGCCGAGCCCTGGGGGCCCAGGACAAGCCTGGCTTGCTGGATGCGGTGTGGCTTGGCTGGTTCTGGTCGGCACTCACGGCAGGGCTGTTTTGCCTGATTTTTGCCCTGTTGGGGAGTTTCATTATCCAGTTGTTGACGGACATTCCCGAAGTGCGGGCGACCGCGCAGCGTTACCTGCCCTGGATCGCCCTCTATCCGCTGCTGGCGTTTACCTGTTTCCTGTTTGATGGTGTCTATATCGGTGCGGCGAAGGGCGCGGCGATGCGCAATGCCATGATGGTCTCGGCGCTCTGTTTTTTCGCGCTCTGGACACTGGTGCAGGGCTGGGGTAACCACGGCCTCTGGTTGGCCTTCAACGGTTTCATGCTCTCCCGTGGTCTGGTGTTGGGGGGCCACTTTCTCTGGCAGTGGCGCCACGACCGGTGGATCCCCTGATACCCCGTGGATAGGAAACGAGTCAGAAAACAGAGAGGTGCGGGTGATCGTAAGGGTTTTGACGGCACACAGATCCCACTATCCGGATCCCATCGCCTTTTGACGTGGCTAACTTGTCCGGCTCGGACGGCTGGACAGTGAATATGGCGGGTGGATCCGAGCGACCACCGACTGTGGCAATCAGGGGTGGGCACCGGTGGATTACATCGATATCCGTGGAGAAACCGGGATGGCCCTTTGCAGTGACAGCGCCCGGGAGCTGAACGCCCGTGAAGGTGAGACGCTTCGTGTGGCGCAAACCCTCACTGGCTGGCTCTTTGCCATCAACGCCGATGGAGAGCCGGGCTGGGTGCCCGGCGAAACCGTTTCCCGGCAATAACCAGCAAAAAGCCGCATCCTGAGATGCGGCTTTTTTTGCTGGGATGCAGCGACAACGGCTTAGAAGTAGGAGTGTTCGCCGTGCTCGTGCTCGGTCACATCCTTGACCGCCGTCAGCTCACCGCTGAACTCCTCCAGCAGTTGTTTCTCGATGCCATCCTTGAGGGTCACGTCCACCATGGAGCAGCCGTTACAGCCACCGCCAAACTGGATCACCGCGATGCCATCGTCGGTCAGTTCCACCAGGGTGATGTAGCCGCCGTGGCTGGCCAACTGCGGGTTCACCTGGGACTGGATGGTGTACTCAATACGGTCACGCAGGGGCGCATCGTCGGCCACCTTGCGCATCTTGGCGTTGGGAGCCTTCAGGGTCAGTTGGCTACCCAGCTGATCGGTCACGTAATCGATCACCGCCTCCTCCAGGAAGGGGGCACTCTTGCTGTCCACCATGGCGCTGAAGCCACTGAACTCCAGCTCGGTGTCATCTTCCTCTACCGCATCCGGTGGGCAGTAGGAAACGCCGCACTCCGCTTGAGGGGTACCGGGATTGATGACAAATACACGGATATGGGTGCCTTCCGCCTGGCTGCTCAGCAACTTGGCGAAATGTTCCTGCGCGGCTTCGCTAATGGTGATCATAAATGTGTCTCTTAAAACCTGAGTAAACGACTCGGATACTGCAATCATACCTTTTACAGGGCGGTGATTATAGCCCCAGGGTGTTATCCCGATCACGCTTCACCGGTGTCAAATCGTGACATGTATGTTCAATGGCGACGAGTGTCTGGGACCGGACTATCCAGAGGTGCAGGTTGTGGCCCGGGTAACGGGGGCGAGAATTTATCCCCCTTTCAGGGCGTCGATCCGGGATCGACGGCCGGTTGGTTTGGCCTAGCCATTTCCGGTCGCGCAAGGGCGCTGGCCAGGGCCCAGTACTGTTCGACCCTGTGCCCCTCACGGCGCAGGGCCCTGGCCACCGCTGTCATGGTGGCTCCAGTAGTAATCACATCGTCCACCAGGACCAGACCGCTTTGGGGAGGCTGGTTTGGGGCGGCCTGGTAGAGTTCCCGGGGAATACGGTGCCGATCCCGTCCCTGCCGTTCATGTTGAGGCACGCTGGATTGGGTCTTGAAGACCAGCTGATCCCATACCGGCAGGTCCAGTTGTCGACCCAGTTCATCGGCGATAATAACCGCATGGTTGAATCCCCTGACCGGCAGCCGGAGCGGATGCATGGGGATAGGCACCAGCGCCAGGGGCGGTGGCAGAGCCTGCTGCTGACACAGCATCCGGACCCGGTGGGCCAATACTTCACACATGGGTTGCACCAGCGACAGCTGATGCTGGATCTTGATCGCGCCCGAGAGGTAGCCGACGGGATGGTGGTAGGGGTAGGAGACCACCTTGGGCCACCAGCGGCGTCGGCGCTGACAGCGACCACAGCGCCAGGGTGGCGCGTGCTGCAGTGGTCGGGTGCAGCAGAGGCAGAGCGGGCCGGGATCGTTGTCCGCCAGACAGTAAGCGCACAGCCCCCGGCCCCGGGGGATGGGTTGCTGACAGAGGTGGCAGCGGTTGGGTAAACTGCCGGCCAACCACCTTGCCACGGAGTGCATATTCATGTCTGAAACCCTAGTGTCCCGCCGGTCTCACCTGCAAATTGATTGGTATGGAGCGGGACCGACACTGCTGTTGTTGCACGGCTGGGGCATGAACGGGGCGGTATGGCGGGACCTGGCACCGGCGCTGGCCGATATGGGGTTCCGAGTGGGGACGGTGGATCTGCCCGGCTTCGGCGACTCCCCAGGGCAGGATCTCCCCCAAGGGGGAGAGGCGCTGGCGTCGCTGGCCGAGGTGGTATGGTCGGCCTTTCCCGACAATGAGCCCGTGCACCTGCTGGGCTGGTCCCTTGGGGGGCTGGTGGCGACCCGGATGGTGTTGCAAGCCCCCTCCCGGACCCGCTCTCTGGTGACCCTGGCCAGTTCACCCTGTTTCCAAGGCAGCGCCACCTGGCCGGGAATCGCTCCGGCCGTGCTAGGACAGTTTCGCCAGCAGCTGGCGCAGGACTGCGATAAGACCTTGTCCGCGTTCTTTGCCCTCCAGGCGATGGGCTCGGCGACTGCAAGAGAGGATGTGCGCCGGTTAAAACGGGCTGTGATGAGTAAACCCAAGCCGGATCCCGAGGCTCTGGACAGGGGGCTGGGGATCCTGCAAGAGTGCGACCTGCGTCCCCAGCTAGCCAAGCTATCGGGCCCCTGGCTGAGGCTTTACGGGCGCCTCGATGGTCTGGTTCCGGCACGGGTGATTGAGCAAGTGGACAGCCTCGCGCCGGGCTCAGTTTCGGTGCAGATTGAGAAGGCATCCCATGCGCCCTTTATCTCCCATCCCGAGGAAACGCTGGCAGTACTGCAGCGCTTTTACCAGGGGCTCTGATCCCGGGCGACTACACTCTGGGAAGGTGTAACCTAGGCCCGGAGGCGCCATGACCCTTCCCGAGTCCCTCTACAGTCTGGTGCTGGCGATCCCCCTGGCGGGCGTCGTGGTGTTCACCCTGCGCTTTGCCCCCATCCTGTTCCGGCGTGGCGAGCTGGCCTCCGCCCAGGCGTTTGTTCGCGGACTCTGTCCCTGGTTCTACCTCTACTGCATGGCGTTTATCCTGGTGGCGCTGCTGCTGCGCTGGGTGATGGGGGCGGCCTGGGAGGTGCGCCTGCTGAGCCTGTCACTGCTGGGCTTCGGTGCGGCGGGGCTGGTCGCCCTGCCTATCGGTCAGCGGGTGGCGACCATCGCCCGGCAACGTTGGCTGGCCTGGCGTCATCGGCTCATCCTGCTGCTCAATAGTGTCCAGATGCTGCTGCTCTCCCTGCTTGGCTATGGCTGGGTCAGCGGATAGACCGGTTAAAAATGAAAGCCGCCCCGGGGGCGGCTTCGATAAGGTTAACGCTTCTTCACCTTCGCCTTGGCAAAGGCTTCGGCCAGGGCGCCGGATTGAGGGGCGCGCTCGGTCGGCCTGCTCCGCTCCGGACGCGGCCGGGCGGATCGCCCACGCCGTTCATCTCCGGCAGAGGAGGGTTTGGACGGGCTGGGCTTGTCGCGGGACTCCGCGGAGTCGTTAAGCCGCATGGAAAGGCCGATCCGCTGGCGCGCCACGTCCACCTCCATCACCTTCACCTTGACCACGTCGCCGGCCTTGACCACGCTGCGGGGATCATCGACGAAGCGGTCTGAAAGAGCGCTGATGTGCACCAGCCCATCCTGTTTGACGCCAATGTCCACGAAGGCACCGAAGTGGGTCACGTTGGTGATCACCCCCTCCAGCACCATGTCTGGCTGTAGATCGGTGATCTTCTCCACCCCATCGGCGAAACGAGCGGTTTCAAACTGGCCCCGGGGATCGCGGCCAGGCTTGTCCAGTTCGGTCAGGATGTCGCTGATGGTGGGCAAACCGAACCGCTCATCGATAAACTGGCGTGCGTCGACCTGGCGCAGCACGCCGCTGTTGCCGATCAGCTCCTGTACTGAAATGCCGGTGTGCTGGCTGATGGTTTTCACCACCGGGTAGGCCTCAGGGTGAACACCGGAGGCATCCAGGGGGTCCTCCCCATCACGAATGCGCAGGAACCCGGCGCACTGCTCAAAGGCCTTGGGCCCCAGGCGGGGCACCTTGAGCAGCTGTTTGCGGCTGGTGAAGCGCCCCTGACCGTCCCGGAAGGCGACGATGTTTTGCGCCAGGGAGCGGCTCAGTCCGGCCACCCGGGCCAGCAGGAGAGCCGAGGCGGTATTGAGATCCACCCCGACGCCATTGACGCAATCCTCCACCACCGCATCCAGGGTGCGGGCCAGCTGGACCTGGCTGACGTCGTGCTGGTACTGGCCGACCCCGATCGATTTGGGGTCGATCTTCACCAGCTCCGCCATGGGATCCTGAAGTCGGCGGCCGATGGAGACGGCACCCCGCAGGGAGACATCCAGCTCGGGAAACTCGTCGGCGGCGGTTTGAGAAGCGGAGTAGACCGACGCGCCCGCCTCGGACACCATCACCTTGGTGAGCCCCGGCTGTTGCAGGGTGCGGATCAGCTCCGCCGCCAGCTTGTCGGTTTCCCGGGAAGCGGTGCCGTTGCCGATGGCGATCAGCTCTACCCGGTGTTCGGCAACCAGTTTTGTCAGGGTGGCCAGGCTGCGATCCCACTGCTTCTGTGGTGCATGAGGATAGATGGTGTCGGTGGCGACCAGTTTGCCGGTGGCGTCGATCACCGCCACCTTGCAGCCGGTGCGCAGGCCGGGATCCAGCGCCAGGGTGGGGCGCATGCCCGCCGGGGCAGCCATCAGCAGGTCGGACAGGTTAGTGGCAAAGACCCGGATCGCCTCGGTCTCGGCGCGTTCTCGCAACTCGCCAATCAGCTCGGTTTCCATCGCCAGCGACAACTTCACCCGCCAGGTCCACTGGCACACCTGCTGTAACCAGGCGTCCGCTTTGCGGCTGCGGTTTTCAATTCCCACCTGCTGGGCGATGAGGGATTCACAGATGGAGCGGCGGTCATCGGGATCCCGCTCCGTATCCGGATCCAGGCTCAGATGCAGAATCCCCTGGTTGCGTCCCCGCAGCATCGCCAACACGCGATGGGAGGGCACCTTGGCCCAGGGCTCACTGTGCTCGAAGTAGTCCGAGAACTTGGCGCCGTTGCTCTCCTGACCGTTTACTACGGTAGCGGTCAGGCGGGCATGCTGTTTCATGTGACGACGCACCACCGCCAATACCGAGGCGTCCTCGGCGAAACGCTCCATCAGGATGGCCCGGGCCCCTTCCAGGGTGGCCTTGGTATCGGCAAAGCCTGCTTCGGGCTGGAGGAATCTCTCCGCTTCCTGTTCCGGATCCCGGCTGGGATCCTCAAGTAGCACCTCCGCCAGGGGGGCCAGTCCCGCCTCGATGGCGATCTGCCCCTTTGTGCGGCGCTTGGGACGGTAGGGCAGGTAGAGATCTTCCAGTTCGGTTTTGGTGGCAACCCGCTGGATCTGGGCACGCAGGGGGTCAGTCAGCTTGCCCTGATCCGCAATGCTGGTGAGGATGGTTTGACGCCGATCTTCCAGCTCACGGAGGTAGCCCAGACGGGATTCCAGGGTACGCAACTGGGTATCGTCCAGGGTGCCGGTGACCTCTTTACGATAGCGGGCGATGAAAGGCACGGTACTGCCCCCATCGAGCAGCGTGATCGCGGCCTCAACCTGTTGTGGGCGTACGCCCAACTCCTGGGCGATGGTGTTTGAAATCGATTCCATAGATCTGCCTGATGCCGCCGGGGCGGCTGATAAACGCAAAAACGACCGCTACCTTAGCACAGCCCGGGTGGGGCGAGAGCGAGTGGGTATGGCGGCAAAGTGTGGGGGGCGGAGCAACGCATCGGGGTTGCCCCGGCTCGATGTTTGTTCAACGGTGGGAATCCGGATCGCTTCCCGATCGGCGCTGTACAATAAGCGTCCACTCACTATCGACTTTACTTCTCGTAGTGGATCGCGGTGATATACCAGCTGACGTTGCCGGCGGGGGTAGGAACGATCGCCTCATCATCCATCTCCTTCTTCAGCAGCGCCCGGGCCATCGGGGAGTCGATGGAGATACAGTCGTCCCGGCCGAAGATCTCGTCATAGCCGACGATCTGGAACCGCTTGCTGTCGCCGTCGTCGTTCTCGACCTCGACCCAGGCGCCGAAGAACACCTTGCCCTCCTGCTGGGGTGAGAAGTCGACGATCCGCAGCAGCTCCAGGGATTTACGCAGGTAACGCACCCGGCGGTCGATCTCGCGCAGGCGCTTCTTGTTGTACTGGTAATCGGCGTTTTCACTGCGATCCCCAAGGCTCGCCGCCCAGGCCACCTTGGCAGTGGTCTCCGGTCGCTCTACCCGCCAGAGGTGATCCAGCTCCTGCTGCAGCTTGTTGTACCCTTTTCGTGTAATTAGCTTGGTTCTCATGGTACCCGGTTTGATGATTGGGGCGAGAGGGCCCGAAAGGAGAATAACAGCAGCCTGGGAGTATGATGGCAAGGGAAATGACACACTTCGCAACGATCTGAGCGCGGTCACATCGTGACAAGCGCCGTCGCTGGCATACAATGCTAACAGGCTGAATCATTGAGGAAAGCATATGGAACAGGAAACCACCAAGGTGTTGGTCGTTGACGACGATGTTCGCTTGCGGGGGTTGCTGGAGCGCTACCTGGTTGAGCAGGGCTTCCAGGTGCGAAGTGCCGCCAATTCCGAGCAGATGGATCGCCATCTGGAGCGGGAGAATTTTCACCTGCTGGTGTTGGACCTTATGTTGCCCGGGGAGGATGGCTTGTCGATCTGTCGCCGCCTGCGGGAGAAAGAGAACCCGATCCCCATCGTGATGCTGACCGCCAAGGGTGACGAGGTGGACAGGATTATCGGTCTGGAGATGGGCGCCGACGATTATCTGCCCAAACCTTTCAATCCCAGAGAGCTGCTGGCACGGATCCGGGCGGTGCTGAGACGCCGTCCGTCAGAAGTGCCTGGAGCACCCTCCCAGAGCGAAGAGATTGTGGAGTTCGGCGAGCACAAACTGAACCTCGCCACCCGTGAGATGACCAAGGGCGAGGAGTCTATCTCATTGACCTCCGGCGAGTTCGCGGTGTTGAAGGTGTTGGTGACCCATCCCCGCGAACCCATGAGCCGGGATAAGTTGATGAACCAGGCTCGGGGCCGGGACTACAGTGCCCTGGAGCGCTCCATTGATGTCCAGGTTTCGCGCCTGCGCCGCCTTATTGAAGCTGATCCCTCTAATCCCCGTTATATCCAGACGGTTTGGGGACTGGGCTATGTCTTTGTGCCAGACGGGGCGGCCCACTAGTGCCGAGAACCCTGCTGCCGCGGAGTAACTTTGGTCAGACGGTGCTGCTGATCGGCTCTCTGCTGCTGGTGAACCAGCTGGTTTCCTACCTGTCGGTGTTGGCCTACGTGGTCAAACCCTCGACCCAGCAGATGGTTCAGCTGCTCTCCCGCCAGGTGGAGCTGGTGTTCAGTGATCTGCAGTTGGATATCGAACACCTGACCCCGCTGGACGCCCTGAAAGCAAAGCTCGCGGATGATCCCCATATGGAGGCTTTCACCGCCAGGGAGGCGGATGCAGCGGGGGTAAAACAGGCGACCTTCTATCGTCTGCTGTCGGATCAGATGAGTACCTACCTGGGTGGTAAGGCACGGGTGAAGCTCTCTACCGGGGAGAAGTTCCAGGTCTGGATCCAGCCGCCTCAGGCGCCGGATGGCTGGATCCGGGTTTCTCTATCCAGTTTTGATGACTCCTTCGTGAATAACCCACTGGTCATCTACCTGCTGGCTATCGGCACTCTATCGGTGTTGGGGGGTTGGTGGTTCGCGCGTCTGCAGTCCCGACCCCTGCGCCGCTTGCAGCGGGCGGCGCTGCAGGTCTCTCGCGGCGTCTTTCCGAAGCCGCTGCCCCTCTCCGGCTCCGCCGAAGTGATGGAGGTAACCAAGGCGTTTAACCAGATGGCGGCGTCGATGGCGCGGTTGGAGACGGATCGCAACCTGCTGCTGGCGGGGGTGTCCCATGATCTGCGCACGCCGCTGACCCGGATCCGGCTGTCGGCAGAGATGATGAGCCAGGAAGATGAGTTTCTAAAAAGTGGCATCGAGCACGACATCGATGACATGAACGCCATCATCGATCAGTTCATCGCTTTCATTCGCGGTCACCAGGATGAATCCCGGCAACTGCTGAATATTAATGAGCTGTTGACCGAGGTGGCCAATCTGGAGGAGGTGCGGGGGGGCGAACTTGAGCTGGCACTGGGGGAAACCTCGGCGGTACCGATGCAGCCGGTGGCGATCAAGCGGGTGATCAACAACCTGGTCGAGAATGGCCAGCGCTACGGTCATGGCTGGCTGCGACTCAGCTCTGGTCAGGAGCCCGGCTGGATCTGGTTTAAGGTGGAGGATAACGGCGATGGGATCCCACTGACCCAGCTCGAAGCGATGTTCCAACCCTTCCACCAGGGGGATAAGGCCAGGGGAGGGGCAGGTTCCGGTCTGGGCTTAACCATCGTTCGCCGCATCATTGAGCATCATGGCGGGGAGATCCACGTGGCCAATCGTCGTGCGGGTGGGCTTGAGGTGAAGGTGCGTTTACCCCGGGAAGAGGCCTGATGGCCCTGACCCTGCGGCCATAAAAAACGCAACTTCAGGTGAAGTTGCGTTTTTTGTTGCACGCTTTTAGTGCCGGGGCGGTTTACCACCGGGGCCCGCGGCGATGATCTCCTCGGGTACGTCGTAGCGGGAAAAGTTGGCTCGGAAGGATTGGACCAGACGCTCGGCGTAACGATCATATTCATCGGGATCGGCCCAGGTCTCTCTCGGGACCAGCAGCTTGGGATCCACTCCGGGGACCGCCTCTGGCACTGACAGGTTAAGTTGCGGCAGGGGCCGAGTCGGCGCGTCAGCCAGTGCACCGGAGACGATGGCATCGATCACTGCCCGGGTCGTGGGGATATCGAAACGCTGACCCTGGCCGTAGGGGCCTCCGGTCCAACCGGTGTTGACCAGGTAAACCCGGCTGCCGAATGCGGCGATCCGCTCCATCAGCAGCTCGGCGTAGACGCCGGCGGGGCGGGGGAAAAAGGGGGCACCGAAACAGGTGGAAAAGGTCGACTCGATGGCACTGGCGCTGCCGATCTCGGTGCTGCCCACCTTGGCGGTGTACCCCGAGAGGAAGTGGTATGCAGCGGCCTCCTTGGAGAGGCAGGCGACCGGTGGCAAAACGCCGGACACATCGCAGGTGAGGAAGACCACGGCATGGGGCTCGGCGCCACGGTTGGCAGGGATACGCCTGTCTACATGCTCGAGTGGGTAGGCCGCCCGGCTGTTCTGAGTCAGTCGGGTATCGGAGTAATCCGGACTGCCCCCTGCAGCCAGTACCACATTCTCCAGCACACTGCCAAAACGGATCGCATCCCAGATCACCGGTTCATTCTTGCGGGAGAGGTCAATGCACTTGGCGTAACAGCCGCCCTCGATGTTGAATACACCACCGGGCGCCCAGCCGTGCTCGTCATCCCCGATCAGGGCCCGTTTGGGGTCCGCTGACAGGGTGGTCTTGCCGGTGCCGGAGAGGCCAAAGAAGAGTGCGGTGTCCCCATCGCTGCCGACATTGGCGGAGCAGTGCATCGGTAGGACGCCCTTGGCAGGCAGCAGGAAGTTCTGTACCGAGAACATCGCCTTCTTCATCTCTCCGGCGTAGCGCATGCCGGCCAGCAGCACCTTTCGCTCCGCGAAGTGGATGATCACAGCACCGTCGGAGGCGGTGCCGTCACGCTCGGGCTGGCACTGGAAGCTGGGCACATTGAGGATCTGCCACACCGGTTTATCGGCACGATTCCACTGGGTCGGGACAATAAACAGATTTCGGGCAAACAGCTGGTGCCAGGCGGTTTCGGTGCGTACCTCCAGCGGCAGGTAATGTTCCGGGTCTGCACCCACTTCAAGGTGAGAGAGGAAGTGCTCCCGCTGCTCCAGATGTCGCTCGACCCGGTGCCAAAGTGCATCGAACTGGCCCGGGTCAAAGGGGCGGTTGACCTCCCCCCAATCGATGGCGGACTCGGTGCCGGGTTCCTTGACGATGAAGCGATCCTTGGGGGAACGTCCGGTGCGATGGCCAGTTTCCACCACCAGGGCCCCGTTGTCGGCCAGTCGGCCCTCATGACGCCGGATGGCGGCCTCAACCAGTTCGGCGCTGCCAAGGTCCTGTCGGATATCTGCCATATTACTCTCCTCGGTTCCCAGGGTGAGAGTGGCCACAGGATGAAAACGTCGCCACCGATAGAACAGAAGATAGCGGTTAACCCTCTTATTCAAAATAGAAAAAGCTGCCATTTAGGCAGCTTTTTACAATTATACCGGGTTGTTTTGGCCCTTAATGCTGTTGGGAGCCACCCTTGAACGCCCCCTGCTGGGCCGCTGCGACATCTACCGCGTCGAAGCGGTAGTGGCTGTTGCAGTAGTCACAGTGCATATCGATTTGTCCTCGCTCTTCCAGCAGGGATTCGAGCTCGGCGGGATCCAGGGTGGCCAGTGCCGCCAGGCTGCGCTCGCGGGAGCAGCCGCAGCGAAAGACCACGTCAGAGGGATCAAACAGCTGTACCGACTCCTCGTGGTAGAGACGGTACAGCACGTCCTGACCATCCAGCTCAAACAGCTCCTCAGCCTTGATGGTGTCTGTCAGGGCTTCGAGGTGTTCGAACTCCACCTCGGTTTCGATGTTGCTGGCGGGCATCTGCTGCAGCAACATGCCGCCGGCCTGCTGCCCGTTGGCGTGCAGCCAAAGACGGGTATTGAGCTGCTCGGATTGGGCAAAGTACTGCTCAATGTTGGCGGCCAAGGTGGGCTTGTCGAGGGCAACAATACCCTGGTAGCGCTCACCCTCATCAGGGGTGATGGTGATTACCAGGTGGCCCTTGCCGATCTGGGCCTGGAGGTCCCCCTCAGGGACCTCACCATTGAAGCGGGCGACGCCACGGAGCACATTGTCGTGGCTGCCATTGATAACCAGGAGCTGGAGCGGACCGTCGCCCTGGATCTGTACCGCGATATCGCCCTCAAACTTCAGGGTGGCGGTCAGCATTGCAGTCGCGGCCAGGGTCTCGCCGAGCAGGCGCTGAACCGCAGCCGGATAGTCGTGGCCGGCCAGGATCTGCTGGTAGCTATCTTTGAGTTGGACCAGTTCGCCGCGGACATCCGCCTTGTCGAACAGGTAGCGGTATAACTTGTCGGTCATCGGTGTTCGTTGTCCTGATGTTTGACGCGCAGCAGCTGGCGTCGCTGTTTCTTGTCGGGGCGGCGGGCATGGGGGTCGGCATCGGCCATCAGGCGACGCTGCTGCGCACGCTCTGCCCGCTTTTGCTGACTTTGTTCGGTTTCCTGGTACAGGCCCTCTGCCAGTGCCGCACTGACACGTTTCTCTGCCAGCCCGGTGACCAGGATCTCTTTCTCGTCGTAGCCCTGCCAAAGGGTGACGGTGGCGCCGAGTTCCAGCTTACGACTGGGTTTACTGCGTTGTCCGTTCACCTGGACCTTACCGCCGTTGATCATCTCCTGCGCCAGGGCGCGGGTTTTATACAGTCGGGCGGCCCAGAGCCACTTATCGAGACGAACGGCGCTCATCGCCTCGTCATTTTTTGTCATTGATGCTTGTTTTAACACACAAAACCCTTAGGGTTGGGAACGGCTGTGAGGGGATACGGCATCTTAGGGCGGGTTAACTTAGCATAATTGACCAAAATTGGCTATCTGAAGCGGTTCGCCAACGATTCGCTTGTTGCCTATCATTGGCGTAAGTTAGCATCAAATATACTTCTTTTTATTATCAAGGTGTCGGCCTCCACGTGGCGAGCCGGACCAGGACGCATTTGTCGACAGATGGATTTACCTTTACCGCTTCAGCGCTGGCTGGCCCAGCTACCTCAGGCTCAGATTGCCCGGGCTCTTATGCTCGTGTTGTCCCTGTGCGTCCTCTATCTTCTCGCCCTGATCACCTGGCAGCTGCTGCCACAGCCAAACACGGAGCCCTCTACTTGGCGCCCGAGCGCCCAAACCGGCTCTGACAGCCAGGAGACGGTTTCTCTTGAGCCGCTGCTGGCACTTGAGCTTTTTGGTAAAGCGGAGCCGAAAACGGAAGAGGAAACGGCGGCACCCGTGAGCCGGGATATCATCACCGACGCCCCCAAGACGACCCTTAGAATTTTGCTTACAGGCCTGGTGGCCAGCTCTATTGAGCAGCGAGGGATTGCGGTGATCGAGAGCAAGGGCACGCAGGAAACCTATGGCATCGGCGATAAGATCGAGGGAACCAATGCCAGTCTGCATGAGGTTTATGCTGATCGTGCCATCATTCTTAACCAGGGACGTTACGAGACCCTGATGCTCGATGGCGTGGAGTACACGCAGGAACTCTCTGACGAGACGCAAAAGCTGCGCAGTGTCGGCCAGGCCGAGCGGACCGAAGCCAGCAGCAGCGCCAATGAGGCGATGGCGGAGGCCCGTGACATGCTGCTGTCCGATCCGGGCAAGCTGACCGACTACATCAGTTTTTCTCCGGTCCGGGGGGAGGACGGGTTGCGTGGTTATCGCCTGAATCCGGGACGGGAAGGGCGGGACCTTTTTCTTGCCTCCGGCCTTCAGCCGAATGATATTGCCGTTTCCGTCAACGGATACGATTTGACCAACTTGGCCGAGGCGGCGCAACTAATGAGCGAGTTGCAGGAGCTGACCGACGCCTCCTTAATGGTGGAGCGGGATGGGCAACTGACCCAGATCGACTTCTCCCTGCCAAGCCAATAAACGACTTCAAGTGAAGGAAGCACCATGACTGTTAAGCAGCGTCGACTGCCCTGGGTTCGCAACCAGATCGTTGCGGGGATGCTGGCCGGCGTCGCCGCCTTTGCGGTGGCACAGGAGCCAGCCCAGTATGCCGCCAACTTCAAAGGCACTGACATACAGGAATTTATCAACATTGTTGGAAAAAACCTGGAGAAAACCATCATCGTTGATCCGACGGTGCGGGGTAAGATCAACGTCCGTAGCTATGACCTGCTTAACGAAGATCAGTACTACCAGTTTTTCCTCAGTGTGCTGCAGGTCTACGGCTACTCCATCGTTGAGATGGAGGACACCAACATCATCAAGGTGGTGAAGGACAAGGACGCCAAGGATATGAATATCCGTGTGGCGGACGATGAGAATCCCGGTGCCGGGGATGAGATGGTGACCCGTATCGTGCCGCTCTACAACGTCGAAGCGAAGCAGCTGGCGCCGCTGCTGCGCCAGCTTAACGACAACGCCCGGGGCGGGAATGTGGTGAACTACGACCCCTCCAACGTGATGATGATCACCGGCCGCGCTGCGGTGGTGAACAAGTTGGTGGAGATCATCAAGCGGGTGGATCTGCAGGGGGATACCAAGGTGGAGGTGGTGAAACTGAACTACGCCTCCGCCGGTGAGATGGTACGGATCATCGATGCACTCTATCGTGGCGGCGGCCAGCAGGCCGCTACCGGAGCCGGCTCTATTCCTAAAGTGGTGGCCGATGAGCGGACCAACGCCGTGGTGATCAGCGGCGATGAGCGTGCTCGCCAGCGCGCCGCCGAGCTGGTGCGGGAGCTGGATCAGGAGATGAAAAGCTCCGGCAATACCAAGGTGGTTTACCTCAAGTACGCCAAGGCGGAGGACCTGCAGCAGGTCCTGTCCGGCTTTGCCGAGAGCCTGCAGACCGAGGAGGGCGGCGCCCAGCCTCAGCAGCGTCGACGGGCCAATGAGATCACCATCATGGCCCACGATGAGTCCAATGCGCTGGTGATCAACGCCCAGCCGGACCAGATCCAGACTCTCGAAAGTGTCATCCGTCAGCTCGATATCCGCCGTGCCCAGGTGCTGGTGGAGGCGATCATCGTTGAGATTGCCGAGGGGGATGAGGTGGGCTTCAGCGTCCAGTACGGTTCCCTCGATGGCGGCCTGATCCAGTACAACACCGGCTTCGGCACCACCATCGGTGAGATCGGCGCCGGGGTCTGGGACGCCCGTCCCACCGAAGGCACCGAGGTGTGTGAGGGCATTGGCTCGGATCAGCGCTGTACCAAGAACCCGGATATCGATGGGGACATCTCCACCCTGGCGGGGGCGCTCTCCAAGGTTAACGGCATGGCCTGGGGCGTCGCCTCCGGCGACTTCGGTGCCCTGATCCAGGCGGTGGCGTCGGATTCCAATTCCAACGTGCTCGCCACCCCCTCCATCACTACCCTGGATAACCAGGAAGCCAGCTTCGTGGTGGGTGACGAGGTACCGGTGATCACCGGTTCCACCTCTGGCTCCAACAATGACAACCCCTTCACCACGGTGGAGCGGAAGGAGGTGGGGATCAAGCTCACCGTGACCCCACAGATCAACGAGGGGGACGCAGTGCAGCTGCAGATCGAGCAGGAGACCTCCAACGTTAATGGCCGCACCGCGGTGGACGTAACCTTTGGCAAGCGTACCCTGAAGACCACGGTACTGGCTGACTCCGGCGAGACGGTGGTTCTGGGGGGGCTGCTTAACGAGGATGTTCAGGAGTCGGTCTCCAAGGTGCCACTGCTGGGGGATATCCCAGTGATCGGCCACCTGTTCAGCTCCACCAGCTCCCGCAAGAGCAAGCGCAACCTGATGATCTTCATCAAGCCCACCATCATCCGTGACGGTGTCACCATGTCCGGGCTCTCTGGCCGCAAGTACAACTACTTCCGGGCCGAGCAGCTGAAGCAGAAAGAGCGCGGTATCAATCTGATGCCGAATACCGATGTTCCCGTACTGGATGAGTGGGTGGTGCCGGAAGGGATGAGCCCGGAGATCTTCGAGCTGCTCCAACGCCATCAGGGCGGGGAAGGTTTACCGACCCCGGTGCGGGATGAGCGCGAGTGGATGCATAAGGCACTGGGCAAGGAGGCGGATGAGACAGTGAGCAAGGAAGCGGCGGAGCCCGGAAAATGAGCGACGAGATCCGCACCCTGGACGAATCGGTGGATCTGCCTCCGCAGCTGGAGGATGAGATGGTCATCAAGGAGGGAAGCCAGCGGCTCCCCTTCGCCTTTGCCCGCCGGTTTGGCGTCATGATCGACGACGAATCCGAGCCCCATACTCTGTGCCATATCGGCGACGCACCGCTGACGGCCCTGCTGGAGGCGCGCCGTTTCTCTGCGGCCCCGCTGGCGTTGAAGGTGCTGGACCGCAGTGCCTTTGACCTGCGCTTGACCGCGCTGTACCAACAGGACTCCTCCGAGGCTCAACAGCTGATGGAGGATATCGGCAAGGACGATGATCTGACCTCCTTGGCGGACGAACTCCCGGAGACGGAAGACCTGCTTGATGCCGACGACGATGCGCCCATTATTCGCCTGATCAATGCCCTGCTGTCCGAGTCGATCAAGCTCGGTGCCTCGGATATTCACGTGGAAACCTACGAGAAAGACCTGGTCGTACGCTTCCGGGTTGACGGCGTACTGCGCGAGGTTCTCAAGCAGAAGCGTAAGATTGCGTCTTTGCTGGTCTCCCGTATCAAGGTGATGGCCAAGTTGGATATTGCCGAGAAGCGGGTGCCGCAGGATGGTCGCATCTCCCTGCGGATCGGTGGTCGTGCTGTCGATGTGCGGGTCTCCACTATGCCCAGCTCCCGCGGTGAGCGGGTGGTGATGCGGTTGTTGGACAAGAACCAGTCGGTGCTTAACCTGGAGCAGCTGGGCATGTCCCACCGGATCCACGTTCGCTTCCAGCACCTGATCCGCCGTCCCCACGGTATCCTGCTGGTGACGGGCCCAACCGGCTCCGGTAAGTCCACCACCCTTTATGCGGGCCTGACCGAGATCAACAGCCGGGACCGGAATATCCTCACGGTGGAAGATCCCATCGAATATGAACTGGAAGGGATTGGCCAAACCCAGGTGAATACCAAGGTCGATATGACTTTTGCCCGAGGCCTGCGCGCCATCTTGCGACAGGATCCGGACGTGGTGATGGTGGGGGAGATCCGGGACCTGGAAACCGGCCAGATCGCCGTTCAGGCCTCGCTCACCGGTCACCTCGTGTTGTCGACCCTGCACACCAATACCGCCTCCGGGGCCATCACCCGTCTGCAGGATATGGGGGTGGAGCCTTTCCTGGTTTCCTCCTCACTGCTGGGTGTGGTGGCGCAGCGACTGGTGCGGACGCTCTGTACCGAGTGCAAGGAGCCCTCCGCACCCAACGAACGTGAGCGTGAGCTTATGGGGCTGTCGGCCGATGAGAAGGTGGTGCTCTACCATCCCAAGGGGTGCGAGGCCTGTAACCATAGCGGTTACAAGGGCCGAACCGGGATCCATGAGCTGCTTGAGGTGGATGACACCATCCGCGAGCTGATCCACGGCGGCAAAGGAGAGCTCGCCATCGAGCGTTACCTGCGCCAGACCACTCCCTCCATCCGTGAAGATGGCTTCTCTAAGGTGCTGGCCGGTGTCACCACCCTGGAAGAGGTTCTGCGGGTGACCCGGGAGGAGTAAGGCATGGCCGCATTTGAATACCAGGCGCTGGATCTGCAGGGACGGCAGAGGAAGGGCGTGATCGAGGCAGATACCGCCAAGCAAGCCCGCAGTCAGCTGCGCGATAAGCAGTTGATGCCCCTCTCCATCGAGCCTGCCGCCCGGCGGGAAAAGCGTCAGGATGGCGAACAACGCTTTGATCTGGGCAAGTTGTTTCAGCCCCGGGTGAAGGCCAAAGATCTCGCATTGATCACCCGTCAGCTTTCGACGCTGGTAGCCGGCGGCTTGCCGCTGGAAGAGTGTCTCAAGGCGGTGGCGGAACAGAACGAGTCGGCGCGCCTGAAAAGCATGATGATGGCAGTTCGCGCCAAGGTGGTGGAGGGCTACTCACTGGCGGAATCCCTGGCGGATTACCCCCGAGTATTCGATGAGCTGTTTGTCGCTATGGTGGCCTCCGGCGAGAAGTCCGGTCACCTGGAAGTGGTGCTGGAGCGGTTGGCGGACTACACCGAGCGCAAGCAGGAGCTGAACTCCAAGCTGACCCAGGCGCTGGTCTACCCGGTGATACTGGTGCTGCTCTGCCTGGGCGTTGTCTACTACCTGCTCACCTCCGTGGTGCCCCAGGTGGTGTCCCAGTTTGAACATATGGGCCAGTCCCTGCCCGCGACCACACAGTTTCTTATCGACACCTCGGAATTTCTCAACGCCTATGGCCTCTATATCTTTGCGGCCATCGTGCTCGCGATCCTGGGGTTCAATCAGGCGTTGCGTAATCCGGCCTTCAAGTTGCGCTGGCATGGCGTTGTGCTGGATCTGCCCATTATCGGTAAGGTATCCCGGGGCCTGAATACGGCGCGCTTTGCCCGGACCCTGAGTACCCTGACCTCATCCGGTGTGCCGATGCTCGAAGCGATGAAGATCGCCGCCGACGTCCTGCTGAACCAGAGGGTGAAAACGGCGGTACAGGAAGCCACTACCAAGGTGCGTGAGGGGGCTTCCTTAAGGGCCTCACTGCAACAGACCAAGCTGTTCCCACCCATGATGCTGCATATGATCGCGTCGGGGGAGAAGTCCGGCGAGCTGGACAGCATGCTGGGGCGGGCGGCGGATAACCAGGATAGGGAGTTCGAGGCGACCATGACCATCGCCCTGGCGGTGATGCAACCGCTGATCATCGTGACCATGGCGGGCATCGTCATGTTCATCGTGATCTCCATCCTGCAGCCGATGCTGGCCCTCAACCAGATGATTTAACCCAATTGACCCAAATGATGTTCGAGGAAGTTTGAGATGAAACGACAACTGCGACAGCGCCGTAACGTGCGCGGTTTTACCCTGCTGGAAGTGATGATGGTCCTGGTGATCATCGGCGTTCTGGCCTCCCTGGTGGCCCCCAACATCCTGGGTAACCGGGACCGGGCCAACCAGCAGAAAGCAGTGGCGGACATTGCCGGGCTGGAGAATGCGATCAGCATGTATTACGCCCACAACAGTGTCCTGCCCACCACCGAGCAGGGACTGGAAGCGCTGGTGAATCGACCCAATATTGCGCCTGAGCCCCGTAACTACCAGGATGGCGGCTACATCCAGCGCCTACCCACCGATCCCTGGGGCGGCCAGTACGTGTTGGTCAGCCCAGGTGTGAACGGCCGTTACGATCTCTGCTCTTCGGGGCCAGATCTGCAACTGGGCACCGAGGACGATATCTGTAACTACAACCTGGGTGATTTCCAGTAATGAGTGGCGTCCAGCCCTTCAGTTCGGTCAAAGCCCCGCGGCAGCGGGGCTTTACCTTGTTGGAGATGCTGCTGGTTGTGCTGCTGATCGGCGTGATGGCCGGGTCGGTTAGCCTGATCTTCGGTGGCGATGCCCGGCGTGAGGCGATGATTAAGTCGGGGGACGAGTTCCGGGTGGTGGTTTCCACGGCCCTGGAAGAGGCGGCGCTCAGTGGTGAGCTGGTGGGAGTGGTTGTCGAACCGGATCACTACTTCTTCGCCCGTTGGAACCTGGATGATGAGGCCTGGGAAGAGCACCGGGGTGACCGTCTCTATCGTCAGCGCACTCTTCCTGAGGGGATAGAGATGACCCTGGAACTGGAGGGCTTGCCATTGGTGCAGGAGGATGAGGAGGAGGCCTCGGAGTTTGGCCTGGATGAGTCGCTGTTTGAGCCCGACGAAGAGGAGAAGCGCAAGCGACCGGATCCCCAACTGCTGCTTCTGCCCTCCGGTGAGATGACCGCGTTCGTCCTGGAGTTCGATGCCATCGGTGGCGAGCGGATTGAAGGGGTGGATTTGGTCGGTGATATGCTCGGCCGCATCGCCTGGCGCCACGACCTGGAGGCGCAGTGAACCGGGCTCGTGGCTTTACCCTGATCGAGGTGATGATGGCGCTGGCGCTCTTCGCGACGGCAGCCATCGCCGTGATCAACACCGCCAGCCAGCAACTGCGGTCGGTGCCTCTGCTGCAGGAGCGCACTTTGGCCAATTACGTGGTGCATAACCGCATGGTGGACATCCTGCTGGAGAACGCGTTTCCAGAGCTCGGCAGTAAAACTGGAGAGGCGGAGCTGGCCGATCGCACCTGGCACTGGCGCCAGCGGGTGGTGAAGGCAAGCGATGAGAAACTGCGGATGATCGAGGTGGTGGTAAGCCTGGATCCCAACTTTGATAACCAGATGGCGGTGGGGCAGACCTATGTGTCGGATCCAAACTAACCCTGCTCTCCGTCATTCACGGGGTTTTACCCTGATGGAGATGCTGCTGGCGATGGCAGTGTTTGCCATGCTGGGGCTGGCGACGGCCAACGTGATGCAGCAGGTGATCCGCTCCGATGAGATCAGCCAGGATGCCCAGGGGCGACTCAAGGCACTGCAGCAGACCATGTCGATGCTGGAGCGAGATTTCGGCCAGATGATCCCCAGGGGGCATCGCGATGCGTTTGGGGAGATCTCCCCCAAGCTGTTCGAGTATGGCGACAACCTGATCGACTCTGATGCCCAGGGGATCCGCTTCTATCGTCTTGGCTGGCTAAACCCCCAGGGGCGCCTGCCACGGGGAGCGATTCAGCAGGTGATCTACCGTCTGGAGGAGGGGGTGCTACAGCGCCAGTATACCCTCTACCCGGACCCGGTTGAGGGGGAGGAACCGATCAGCCTGGATCTGCTCGATGGCGTCACGGATCTCAAGTTTGCCTTCTACCTGGAGGACAAATGGGTGACCCAGACCGATGCTGAGAGTTTCCCCAAGGGCGTTGCCGTGGAGCTGGAGCTGGAGGATTTGGGCGTGATCCGTCGTCATTTCCTGCTGGCGGACGGATACACCCAAGAGGAGCCTCAAGAGCAAGAGGACAATAACGGCGGCAACAACCCGGGCTCAGGGAACCCAGGTTCAGGGGGCAGTGGTGGCAATAATGACACTGGCTCCGGTGCTGACGTCGGGGAGAACCAGACATGAGGCGTCAGCAGCGGGGCGTCGCTCTCTTGACCGTGCTGCTGGTCCTGGTGGTGATTGTGACCCTGGGGGCGGCGATGACCCAACGCAGTCAGATCAGCGTGCGACGCACCATCAGCCTGGGCCAACTTGACCAGGCCTATTGGTACTCCCTGGCCTCTGAGGCATTGGCCAAGCGGGTGCTGAAACAGGATTTCGAGGATGCCGACGGCACCGTGCATCTGCAGCAGTACTGGGCAACTGCAGATGTGGTCTACCCGGTGGATAACGGCCATATCGGCGGAACCATCGAGGATATGCGCACCTGCTTTAACCTCAACGGCTTGGTGCAGGGGCTCACCTCCCAAGAGGAGCAGCAGGATCCCTATCAAACGCCGCTGCCGGGACGGCAGTTTATCGCCATGATGGAGGCGCTGGAGCTCGACCGTTACCTGGGCGAAATGCTGGCGGACAGGGTCCGGGACTTTGTGGATGCAGACAGCGATCCCAGTGGCACCTTTGGAGCCGAAGATGGCGACTACCAGGCCAGGCCGATCCCCTACCTGGCGCCGAACCAGTTGATGGCACACCACAGCGAGTTACGGGCGGTACTGGGCAGTTCGCCCGAGTTGTACCAGATTTTGAAGGATTATCTTTGCGTTATCCCCGGCAATGACCGCCAGGTGCTGAACGTTAATACCCTGCCGGTGGAGCGTGCGGCCTTGCTGGTGGGGATGCTGGAGGGCGGTATCAGCCTGAGCGAGGCCGAGAGTCTCATCGGTAACCGCCCCGGCGATGGCTGGGAGAGTACGGAGGCGTTCTGGCAGGAGCCCGCGGCTCAGCGCCTGACGGACCTCTCCGCCGAGGCCAAGGCAACCATTTCGGTGGACAGCGAGTATTTCCGTCTTAAGGGGGGAGCCCGGGTCGACAACTCGGTGTTTCGATTGGAAAGTATTTTAAAGCGTGGCGGCGATAACAACCTGTCGGTTGTCACCCGCCAGTATGGAGGCCAACAGTGAGCGAACGATTGGTCGTAAGGTTGGGCAGTCACGCCCAGCAACCGATCCCTTGGGTAACCTGGTCTGATGAGCAGCAGGGTGTGATCAGCTCCGGCGTATTGCCGGATGCCGAAGCCCTGTCGAGCCTGGGGGAGCGTGCCGGTGGTCGACCGGTAGATGTGCTGGTGGACACCAGTGCCGTGCGGCTGACGGAGGTGACTCTGCCCGCCAAGGCCCAGCGTCAGGCGAATAAAGCGGTGCCCTTCCTGCTGGAGGAGTCCCTGGCGGAGGACGTGGAGCGGATGCACTTTGTTATCGGCCCACGTCATGGTGATCAACTGGCGGTCGCGGTGGTCAGTCACGCCATGATGCGTTGTTGGCAGGGATGGCTGACGGACGCCGGACTGACCTGCAAACGTCTGGTGCCTGACGTGCTGGCCCTACCGTTGGTACCGGATACCGCCCTGGCGCTGTTGAGGCTTGAGGAGCAGGTGCTGCTGCGCACCGGCATCGCCGCCGGTGAGGTGCTGGATCATGACTGGTTTGATGCACTGGCACCGCGCCTGGTGGCGGACAACGATCTTCCCTGGGCACTCTACAGTGACGTCGAGGTGCCGGAGGGGGTCGAGACCGAGCTTCAGCCCCTGGAGCTGCCGATGCAGGTCCTGGCCCAGGGGCTGGCCAGGTCACCGATAAACCTCTTTTCGGGCAGTTATGCGCCCTCGCGGGAACTGGGCAAGGTGTTCCAGATCTGGGCCAAGGTGGGGATCGCCGCTTCGGTTCTGTTTGTGGTGGCTCTGATCCACAATGGCCTCAGCGTGTATCAGCTTAAGCAGCAGCGTCAGGCATTGAATCAACAGCAGGTAGAGATCTACAAGGGTCTGTTTCCGAGAGAGAAGCGGGTGGTCAACCCCACCGGGCAACTGCAGGCCAAGCTGCGCACTTTGGGGGGCGGGACCGGCGGTGGCGAGTTGATCCCGATGCTGGCCAAGCTGGCACCGGCGTTTTCCGCCGAACCTGAGGTGCGTCCTCAGGGCCTGCGATTCGATGCGGACCGCGGTGAGGTGCGGTTGCAGCTCAGCGGTAAGAGCTTTGCCCAGTTTGAGCAATTCCGTCAGA
Organism: Ferrimonas gelatinilytica; assembly: GCF_039544205.1. NCBI lineage: Bacteria > Pseudomonadati > Pseudomonadota > Gammaproteobacteria > Alteromonadales > Ferrimonadaceae > Ferrimonas > Ferrimonas gelatinilytica. The sequence continues at coordinate 179,734 of NZ_BAABLF010000014.1, forward strand.
TTGCCGGTCGTGAATTCGAGGTGGATCAGGGAGCGCTCAATAACGATGAAACCGGGGTCACCGGGACGCTGACGGTGAAGGTGAAGTGATGAACGAATATTGGGAAAAAGCGCAGCAGTGGTGGTTTGATCGCACGGAATCGGAGCGCCGCTACATGACCATCGCCGCGCCCCTGCTGCTGTTGGCGCTGATCTACTACGGCCTCTGGGTTCCGGTGTCGGATGCGGTGGCCACGGCGGAGACGCAGCTACGGGCAGCCCAAAGCAGTCTGAATCAGATGAAACAGGACGCCAATCGTTACACGGCACTCGCCGGCAAAGGTGGGCCCCGCACCAGCGGAGGCAGCCTTAGCCAGCTGGCCAGCCGCAGTGCTGCTGCTGCCGGGTTGCGCATTGAACGGATGCAGCCGCAAAGTGACAAGTTGCAACTGTGGCTCGCAGACTGTGAATTTGAGCGCTTGATGGAGTGGCTGTCCGAACTCAGCCTGGATCAGGGCGTTCGTATTGAAAATCTGGACCTGACCGAGTCTCAGGAATCGGGCTTGGTGCAGGTGCGCCGCCTGCAGATCAGCAAACCCTAAGGGAGAGTGAAGTGAGAGTGCTGAAGTACGGCTTGGCCGGTGTCGGGATCTATCTGGTGTTTTTGCTGGTGACCATGCCGGCCGCCTGGGTATGGCAGATGGTGCCTAAGATGCCGGGGGTGGAACTGCGCGGGATCAGTGGCAGTCTTTGGCAGGGACAGGCGGCACAGTTCAGTGCGGCGGGTCGCCAGTTGGAGCAGTTGAGCTGGACGCTGCACCCTGCCCAACTGATTACCGGTAACCTGGCTCTTTCCCTCACGGTGAACGATCCCGTGGTGAAAGGGCAGGGCGAGCTGCAGTACGGCTTTTCCGGACTCCAGGCTCAGGGAGTGCGTCTGAGTGCACCCATCCCCTGGCTGTTGGGTAACACCCGACTGCCTCTGCGCACCAAGATCCAAGGGGCGGTGACCCTGAATCTGCGTGAGCTGGCTCAGGGGGAACCCTGGTGCGAGGCGTTGGCCGGCAGGACAGTCATCAACGGCTTGGATGTGCGTAATCAGTTTGGCCACTATCCCATCGGCGACATCGCCGGTAACCTGATTTGTCGGGACGGCAACGCGGTGCTGAACCTGGATGCGGCTGAGAACCGTATTGGCGTTGCCGGTGAGGCTGTGCTGATGGCGGGGAACCAGGTGAAGGTCGAGGCCACCATTCGGGAAACCGAAGAGCAGTCGGAAGACCTGAGGCAGGCGTTGACCTTCCTTGGTCAGCCGGACAGCAGCGGCGCCTACAGCCTCAATTACAACGGCCCGGTCCCGGGACTGTAAAAGGAGAGGTTTATGTCCAGCAAGAAGCCCGAGATCCTCGCCACCGAACTGGTGGCCAAGAGTCGCCTGTTCCAGGTGGAGCAACTGCATCTTCGATTCAGCAACGGGGTAGAGCGTCACTACGAGCGGATGCGCGGCGCCATGTCCGGGGCGGTTATGGTGGTGCCCATGCTGGATGATCACACCCTGTTGCTGGTGCGCGAATACGCTGCTGGCACCCACAGCTATGAGCTGGGTTTCCCCAAAGGCTTGATCGATCCTGGGGAGGACGCCATGCAAGCGGCTAATCGCGAGTTGCAGGAGGAGGTCGGCTACGCTGCCCGACAGTTAGAACCCCTCTACCAACTGGCACTGGCCCCCAGCTATTTCTCCGCCCGTATGGAGATCCTCCTGGCCCGGGATCTGTATCCCAGCCGGCTGGAGGGGGATGAGCCCGAGCCGCTGGAGCTGGTACCCTGGCCGTTGGCGGATATTGATGGTTTGCTTGCCCGGCCCGATTTCTCCGAGTCGCGCTCGATCTGTGCCTTGTTTTTGGCTCAAAAGAAGCTGACACTGGGCGGAAGGTCTCGATAAATAGGTGGTATGGAGTGAGTCGCCTAAATGCATTATTGGATCCCGTCATTGGCATTGCGCGGCAGGCCGGAGAGCGGATCCGATCCATCTACGAACAGGGCCAGTATGAAGCCCTGACCAAGTCCGACAACACCCCGGTGACTACGGCGGACTTGGCAGCGCACCGTCACATCGTCGAAGCATTGACCGCGCTGACCCCGGATATCCCCATCCTGTCCGAAGAGGACACCCATATTCCCCTTGCTGATCGTCGTAACTGGTCCCAGTACTGGCTGATCGATCCCCTCGATGGGACCCAGGAGTTTATTGCCGGTAGTGGCGACTTCGCGGTCAACATCTGCCTGGTGGACCAGGGTGTCCCTGTGATGGGGGTGATCTATGCCCCGATGAGTGAAACCTGCTACTACGCCTGTCGTGGCGAGGGTGCGTTCAAGCATCAGGGAGGTAAAGTGGTCGATATCCGGAGTCGCGATGTGCGGGATGGCGAGGCACTGAAGATCGCAGTCAGTCGCCGCCAGCGCCGAGAGTATGTGCTGGACAGACTGGACCCCTCCCGGGAGTACGAGCTGGTGCCCTTTGGCAGTGCCTCGTTGAAAAGCTGCATGGTGGCGGAGGGCAGGGCGGATTGCTATCTGCGACTGGGGCCGACCGGCGAGTGGGATACCGGCGCTTCTCAGTGCATCGTCAGTGAAGCGGGGGGGACCCTGGTGGACACCCTTTATCAGCCCCTCAGTTACAACCAGAGAGAAAGCCTGGAAAACCCCAACTACATGGTGTTGGGTTCCCAGGCATTGCCCTGGCGTGAGATCTTACCACCCCGCGCTTAGCGTGGCTTCGCGCTGGTCAAGAAACTCCCGCACTTCCGATTTCGGGCCCCGGTACAGTACCGGGGCCGGTTGTTTGCCCATCTGGAAGTGATACATGGGATCGTAGTATTCACTCAGCAGCTGCGCGATCCACTCCCGGTGAAGGGTCAGTTCTCCCTGCTGGAGCTGCTGAGACAGTGCTGATGTCATCAACTGGCGCAATGCCTGGTGACGCTCGTTCCCCAGTCGGCGCTGGATCCGGTCCAGGCTTGCCAGCAGGAACTCACAGAAGCCCTCACCGCCCGCTTCCGTGCCATCGCGCTCGACGAAGGCGGCATGGATCTCCACCACATAATCTTTCAGGATCTGTTCAATTCGCTCCTCGGTGGTGACTTCCAGGATCACCCGGGGCGCGGCTTTCATTGCATCAAACAGTGGAATAGGCAGGGAAGTGCGGCCGATCAAACGGCTCTCATCTTCCAACACCAGCTGGCGGGCGCGGCGACGATGCTGCATCAGGGCGATGGCCAGGCGATTCTCGAAGTTGATCTGGCTCGGCTGCGGGATCAACTGGCGGCCAAAACTGGAACCACGATGGTGGGCCAGCCCCTCGAGATCCACCGCATCGTTGCGGGGGACCAGGAAGTCGGTTTTACCGCTGCCGGTCATGCCCGCCACGATCACCATCCCCGGGTTCTCCGCCATCTGGTCGCTTTGTTCGATCAGAAAGCTGCGCATCCCCTTGTAGCCGCCCTCGATGTAGGGTCGCTGAATCCCCGCCTCCGCCAGCCAGCGTTGGCTGATCTGGCTGCGCATCCCCCCCCGGAAACAGTACAGTACGCTGTCGGGGTGCGCTTCAACCTGGGCCAGCCAGGCATCGACGCGGGCCTGCTTGACGGCCCCGCCGACTCGCTCATGTCCCAGGGCGATGGCGGCTTCCTGACCCTGCTCCTTGTAACAGGTGCCAACGGCGGCACGCTCTTCGTCGTTCATCAGAGGAAGGTTAACGGCGCCGGGAAAGGCCCCCTTGGTGAACTCGACCGGTGCGCGCAGGTCAATCATGGGGGTCTCGCCGAGCAGAAGCTCGGCGTAGGCCGTCCGGGGCAGGCACTCAGTCATAGTGCACCCGGGCACCGCCCTGGTAGGGAGCCATCCGGCCGATGTTTTGGCTGGGCAGTCCGGCCTCTTTCAACAGCTCGGTCACGGCATACAGGGCATCCGGCCGCACTGCTACTAGCAGGCCGCCGGAGGTTTGGGGATCACACAGTAGCTGTCGGGTGGCCTCTTCAATGGGCGCCAACTGGTCGCCGTAACTGTCGAAGTTGCGCTGGCTGCCGCCGGGGACGCAGCCGAGCTGGCGGTAGTGTTCAACACGGTTGAGCCGGGGGAGGGCGTTGAGATCCAGATGGGCCTGGAGCCCGGCCCCCTGGCACATCTCCAGCAGATGGCCTGCCAGGCCAAACCCGGTGACATCGGTCAGGGCGGTTACTCCGTCCAGGGCTGCTAAGGGTTGGGCGATGGTATTGAGCTGACACATGGCCTCAATGGCGATCTGGTCATCCTCCGGTGCCAGCTTCTTCTGTTTCTGAGCCGTGGTGAGGATCCCGATCCCCAGCCCTTTGGTCAGGAAGAGATGATCGCCGGCCTCTGCCGTGTCATTGCGCTTGAGGCGGGACAGAGGAACCTGACCGGTCACCGCCAGGCCGAAAATCGGCTCCGGCGCATCAATACTGTGACCGCCGGCGAGCAGGATCCCGGCATCGCGACAGGCGGCCCGGCCACCCTCCACCACCTGCTGTGCCACCTCTGCCGGCAGGGTGCTCACCGGCCAGCCCAGGATGGCGATGGCCATCATGGGAGTGCCCCCCATGGCATAGATGTCGCTGATGGCATTGGTGGCAGCGATGCGCCCGAAGGTAAAGGGATCGTCGACGATGGGCATGAAGAAATCTGTGGTACTGATGATGCCGGTGTCCCCGTTGAGGGCATAAACGGCGGCATCATCGCGACTGGCGTTGCCCACTAGCAGGTTGGGGTCCGGACGCAGATCCAGCTGGCTTTGCAAAATGGTGTCGAGCACCTGGGGGCTGATCTTACAGCCGCAGCCGGCGCCGTGGCTGAACTCGGTGAGTTTGATGGGGCTCATGGACGGTCTCGTCGACAAATCAGGGGTCAATATCATACCCCAAGGTGAAAGTCGCTGCCTCCCGTGTGGATCCTCAGCAGAAAGTTGGGCAATATCTCCCGCTAAATCAAGTGGTAGGCGGTGCTTCTAGAGTCGGGACACCCTCCCTGCCGTTCCCCACGGTTCATGCATTACGGAGTGTTCATGCCGTTGAAGACCTTTGCCCTGGCCCTGTGTGCGCTGTTATTGAGTGCCTGCGGTGGCTCTAGCTCGCCGAAAAAGTTCACCAACACGGTTCGCTTTGCGACCTTCCATGTGGAGATGGCCTATGACAGCAGCGATGGGTATTTCCAGCTGTTAGCTCAGACCGGCGCAACAGGTGCTGACCAGGATCCCCGCTTGGCCAATCTGGCCTCGATACTGCAGCAGACCTACCAGGGGGATAAGCCCGATGTACTCTTGCTGACCGGCATCTCGACCAAGATCAGCGAAGGGGGCGTGCCGGACGAAACGGCGATCGCTCAGTTTGAGCAGAACTACTTGGCCCAGCCCCAGGCCAGTGACCTGTCGGGACTGAGTTACCCCTATCGCTACGTGGCGGCCACCAACTCTGGACAGTTTATTCCCCACGACGTCAATGGTGACGGCAAACTGGCTTTGCCGGAGGATGCCCAGGGCCATGGCCATTTCCACGGCCAGAACAGTTTCGTCCTGCTTTCCAAATATCCGCTGGAGCCGCAGCAGGCCCGGACCTTCCGCCAATTCAAATGGCACCAGGTTGAGGGGGTGAGCAAACCGCTACGGGATGATGGCAGCGAGATGGATGATGCGATTTGGGAAAGCCTCAGTGTGATGGACACCAATTTCGTTGATATTCCACTGCGCCTGCCCGACGGCCGTCGCATCAGTCTACTGCTGACCCAGCTGGTGGATCAGCAGCCAGCTGGTGATTCACGCCGCTCCGCCTGGCTGCAGCAGCGCAACGGGGCTCAGCTTAACTTCATTGCCGATTACATTAGTGATCGCAAGGATGGTGATTACCTGCTGGATGATCAGGGCCGCCGTGGCGGGGTAAACCTTGGGCGCCCCTTCGTGCTGATGGGCAACCTGAACAACGATGAGGACCCGTTTCATCTCACCGTGCAGACGCCCTGGGACGATCATTTTGAAGTGAACAGCAGCGCTATCCGCAAGGTGTTGTCCGACAGCTATTTGCTAGGCTCCAACGGCCGCTTTAACTCCGATGCCTTGACCCCGGCTAGCTTCGGCGCCGATGAATATGCTTTGTCGGTGACCTCCAGCCATATTCACCCGCAGACCTGGACCAGCCTAAGTGGCATGCGCTTTAGCTACCTGCTGCCGCACAAGATGCTGCATATCGCCGACAGCGGTGTGTTCTGGCCGGCGTTGGGTGAGAAGGGGAGCCAGTGGCTTTATAACGAACAGGATGAGTCGGATCCCGCCTTAAGCTCCCATGAGCGTCTGGTTTGGGTGGACATCAATTTCGGTCGCTCTAACTAGGGAAAACTGGGTAGCCGGTGAAGAGAAAAAGGCGCCAATAGGCGCCTTTTTTGAATCTGTACCCAAGGGATCACGCAACTTGTGAGTGGGCTTTTGCCCGCAGGCTGAGCCAAAGTCGGCGTTGCTGGCGCAGGGCAAGGCGCAGCTCGTTGAGCCGCTGCCGGGTGGCCCTGTCGAGTTCGTCCTTGTGCAGCCGCAGCAGGCGCTGTTGCTCCCCGTAATAGTCCTGAATTCGGGCCATCAGGGCGACATATTCTGCTTCCAGCTTCTCCAGCCACTCCTGTGCTGTTGCATGTTCGGCTAACAGGCGTTGACTGGACTTGAGCTCCATCGCCAACCGTGCCGCTTCGATACGTTCACGGGGAACCTGGCGAAGCCCGGATGCCAGGCCGAACCTTTCGAGGGCCCGGATCAGCCACTTGGTAGGGTCGTAATCCCACCAGCGGATGCCGTTGCGATAGTCAGACTCAAAGCTGTGGTGAAAGTTGTGGTACCCCTCGCCAAAGGTCAGTAGGGCCAGAACCCCGTTGTCTCGGGCGCTGTGCTGATCGTTGTAGGGTTGTCTGCCCCAGATATGGGCCAGCGAGTTGATAAAGAAGGTGCCGTGATGCACCAAAACTAAGCGGAGTACGCTTGCCAGCAACCACATCCCGAGAATGTCGCCGCTAAGCCAGCCCAGCAGCACTGGCAGCGCCACATTGGTGGCTAAAACCCATTTGCCATAGTGGTTGTGCTGGTTCATCACCACCGGGTTTTTCTGCAGGTCCCGGACATTGTTGTAGGTTGACGGCGTGATCGGGTGATACGACCTGAGCATCCAGCCGATATGACTGAACCAGAACCCACGTCCGGCGGAGTAGGGGTCCTGATCGTTATCATCGACGTGTTTGTGGTGGCGTCGATGATCGGCGCACCAGTGCAGGATACTGTTCTGCATCGCCATAGCGCCACCGATGGCCAGGATCCACTGCACCGAAGAGTGAGCCTGCCAGGTCCTGTGTGACCAGAGGCGGTGGTAGCCGGCGGTGATGGATAAGCCGCTCCAGGCCCAGAAAAGCAGCGCGATCCAGTACGCCTCCGTCTGATAACCCACCAGGACGCCGTAGAGGGGAACCAGAACGACAGCACCGATAAAGGTGAGGGCGAACATCAGATTGTTGAACAGGATCAGGCGGGGTTTGTTGTTGGACATTTGGCCACTTCATACATTGAGCTTACACTTGTTAGCCATTTTCGTTACATATGGGCAAAAGAGCAAGCCTGCCGTTCTGTAAGATGCGAAATGGTGGGGAACAGGGTAGGATCTGCCTGTTTTGCCAACGGGGAATGACGCTATGGGGATCAGGGCCCAGCAAAAAGAGAAGACCCGCCGTGCTCTGGTGGATGCGGCTTTTAATCAGCTCAGTGCCGAGCGCAGCTTCTCCAGCTTGAGCTTGCGCGAGGTTGCGCGGGAAGCGGGCATTGCCCCCACCTCTTTCTATCGCCACTTCAAGGACATGGAGGAGTTGGGCCTCAATATGGTGGACGAGGGGGGACTGACACTGCGGCAGCTGATGCGCAAGGGCCGGCAACGCGCAGAGCAGGGTGGAAGTGTGGTCCGGTCATCGATCGAGATCTTCATGGAGTTCATCGATAACAATGCCAACGTGTTCCGGCTCCTGCTTCGTGAGCGTACCGGCACCTCAGCGGCGTTTCGTGCCGCGGTAAACCGCGAGATCCGTCACTTTACCGATGAGCTAAATGACTACCTCCAGGCCCGCGCCGGCCGCTCGAAGGAGCTGTCTTACGCTCAGGCGGAGGCGATGGTTGTGCTGGTGTTCTCCTCCGGTTCTGAAGCACTGGATCTCTCAAAAAGTGAGCGTAAGGCCCTGAGTGAAAGACTTATCCTCCAAGTGGCCATGCTGGCTTTAGGGGGAGAGGCGTTGCAGAACTCTGCAAGGCACCGTCCAGAAGCCGGAGCGTAAGGCAAGCCGCCAAGTGTGATAGCGTGGTGGTGAAGTATGAGATTGATTAACGGGGGAAGGTAAATGGATTTACAGATTAGTGGTCGTTGGGCAATTGTGTGCGGTGCCTCAAAGGGGCTGGGGCGGGCTTGTGCCGAAGCTCTGGCCGCTGAGGGGGTGAACCTGGTGATCAATGCCCGTAACGCTGAACCGCTGGAGCAGACTGCCGAGGCGCTGCGTGAGCGCTACGGTGTTACGGTGGTCTCTGTGGCCGCCGATGTCACCGCAGAGACGGGGCAATCCCAACTGTTGTCAGCCTGCCCGCAGCCGGACATCTTGATCAATAACGCGGGGGGCCCGCCACCGGGGGATTTTCGTGACTGGGGCCGGGCGGATTGGGACAAGGCCCTGGAAGCCAACATGTTGACACCCATTTTCCTGATTAAGCAGGTTGTGGATGGCATGATGGCGCGAGGATTCGGCCGCATCGTCAACATCACCTCCAGTGCAGTCAAGGCCCCGATCCCTATCCTGGGACTTTCCAATGGGGCCCGCGCCGGGCTGACCGGTTTTATCGCCGGGCTGGCTCGTGAAACGGTTGCCCACAATGTCACCATTAATAACTTGCTGCCCGGCCCCTTCGAGACGGATCGTCTGACGACCGCACTTCAAGCCGAAGCGGATAAAGTGGGCGTCACGGTAGACCGGCTGCGAGAACAGAAGCAGCAGTTGGCGCCCGCTCGCCGTTTTGGCAAGCCTGAAGAGTTTGGTGCCGCCTGTGCCTTTCTTTGCAGTGCCCAGGCGGGCTATATCAGCGGACAGAACTGGGTGCTGGATGGCGGCGCCTTCCCCGGCACACTCTGAAACCTCACAATGAACTCAATCAGAGCCGCTTGGCGGCTTCTTTCTTGAATTCTTCGGGGTAACGATTGCTGGACATCACACCTCCGATTGCGAGCCGCATTGTACGACATTGAGGTGCCTAAGGAAGTGGGAGCTATTCACGTTGCCCTTAACCTTCTCGTTAGGTTGGGGTCGATCGCCTAAGTCTTCAAAAACATGTATTTAAAAGGAAGTTTCGCATGAGCGACATCAAACTGTTCCGTTATGGCAGTGAGGGGGTGGCAGAGCTGGAGGGCAAAGCCGCAGTTGTTGAGAAGCAGCTTCAGAATCTGATAGAGGCTCAGATGGAAGCGTTCCTCGGGGTACGTTTTCTGGCGACAGAATACGGCACGGGACAGAAGCAAAAGGGACGAATCGATTCGCTTGGGCTCGATGAGAATGGTTGTCCTGTCATCATCGAGTACAAGCGCCACAGTAATGAGAACGTTATCAACCAGGGGCTCTTTTATCTCGACTGGTTACTGGATCACAAGGCCGAGTTTCAGCTGCTGGTGATGAAAACCCTTGGGCATGAGGCGGCCGAAAATATTGAATGGGCCGGCACCCGACTGCTCTGTATTGCCGGCGACTTCAATAAGTACGATGAGCATGCGGTGCAGCAGATTAACCGTAATATCGAACTGCTCCGTTACAAGTTGTTTGGCGATAATCTATTGCTGCTGGAACTGGTGAATGTTGTTGCGGCCTCAGGCCAATCAACAAAATCATCGGTAGTCATGGCGGGTACGGATTCCGATTTAGTTAAAAAGAAAGCCAGTAATGGAATGAAAACCCACGAAGAACAGTTGGAGATTGCACCAGCCAATTTGCGACAGATTTATGATGGGTTAATCGATTTCGCTGCCAGCCTCGGTGATGATGTCCATTACAAGCAGTTGAAACTGTACGGCGCATTTCGCAGGATGAAGAACTTTATTTCTATCATTGTGCTCCCTAAACAAGACCCGAAGCTTCAGCTGCTGCTTAAAATAGATCCGACGTCCGTCGAAACGGAAGAGGGTTTTAGTCGTGACGTCAGCAACATAGGACATTGGGGAGCCGGTGACTTAGAGCTGACAGTGCGGACGTTTGACGATCTCGAAAAGGCCAAGCCACTGATCAGAAGAGCATTTGAGGAAAACTGATGAGCATGGCCGCCAAAGCCCTGGCTCCCATCTTTCAAATCCATATCATCGCCCCGATGGAGCCCCGATGGAGCCCCGATGGAGCCCCGATGGAGCCCCGATGGAGCCCCGAGGTTGGCTGGTTGGCCGCAGCAGCAACGGCAGGAAACAGTGGGTGCTGGAAGGCACTGCCCAAAGTTATGGCGACTGGCAAGAGCAGCAGCTGGAAAGCGTCGCATGAACCCTGAACGCAAGATCTTCAAAGCGATCTACTTGCTGTTGGAAAAGTACCACCGGCTTTATGGGCTGGAGGTGTATTTGTTCTCTGGCGGTCACGGTGCTGGCTATGCGGGCTTCCAGGTTGCGGCCAATCGATGCTGGGACACGCATCATAACGACCTCAACTACGGTGCAATCAGTGGGCGGCCCCTGCCGCTGGTGGCTTACCTCCCCCATGTTGGCATTCCCAGCTGGGCTGCGGGCCGGCAGCTTGAGATGGTGGGCTGGGAGACGGCGCGTACCTTAGCCATTCTCGACTGGCATGAGCGGAACCTCGCCCTAGCGTCGCTATTTCGGGACAATGCTGCGGCGATAGCCCGGTGGCGCGCCGATTACAGTGTTGAGCAGAGCGAGCAGTACCTCCTGATGATCAACCTGGCGGGGTTGCTGGCGGCCAAAGCCAGTGACTTTCCCCGGTTGCCCTCCCAGTGTCTGTCGGAGTATGACCCGACTGCTGTCGATCAGGTGAGAACACAACTGGCCCGGTTGGGACTCGAATCGGAGCACCATGGGGTGATGGGGATCCCCGGCTGCATGGTGACGCGACATGGCAAAGCGCTGGTGGGCGAAGAGGTGGTCGATGTGTGGCAGCGGCGCCTCAATGGCGACACGCCACAACAGATAGCGGACGCACTACTGAGAATGAAAAACGATCTCTCCCCGGTGGGTTGCGGGTGAGGTTGGAGCCAGTGCATCGGCGCTGACAAACAGAGCGAGAACCACTTGATGGAAAACAAAGACCTCTACCTGCAGGCAGAGGATAGGGCCTCCTCATCTAAGGAGAATGAATAGGCTGCGACTGTCAGGGCGCCGTTGCAGTCAGCAGCGCTAAGCACTCAATCGGAAGTAGCCAAGCAACAATCTTTTGCCCAGCCCGTTGAACAGAAGGGGTTCTTCAAGCGGTGGCGCGACGAGGACAACGGCCTAGTTAGAACCTATTGGCTCTGCGGAGCGCTGGTGGAATTCGCGTCAAACAAGGTGAATATCTTGCAGTACTTTGTGCATTGGGAGGTGAAGAAGAAGTTCGACGAGCTGGGCAACCTGCAGCGTAAAAAGACGTTGATCTTTTGAGCACCCCCTAGTATCTGATGTAATGTCGCTCTTACTGGCTATCCAATGTGCGAGACACTGAGCATGAGGGTGTCCGTACTCTCAGCCGTCCCACGGACAAAAACAGGGCCGCATAAAGCGGCCCTTTTCCTTATTCAATGCGCTCTAGCAGCACGCCCGCTTCCATATGGTGGGTGTAGGGGAACTGATCAAACAGCGCAAAGCGTGTGATTTTGTGGGTCTGTCCCAAGGTTTCCAGGTTTTCCAGCAAAGTTTCCGGGTTGCAGGAGATGTAGAGGATGCGCTCGTAGCCCTGCACCATTTTCTCGGTGGCGGGATCCAAACCTGAGCGCGGTGGGTCTACAAAGATGGTGTTGCACTCATAGGCGCTGAGATCGATCCCCTTGAGCCGTCGGAACTCTCGGACACCATTGATGGCGTCGGTGAAATCTTCGGCGGACATACGCAGGATGGTGACATTATCGATCTGATTTTTAGCGATGTTGTACTGTGCTGACTCCACAGAAGGCTTGGCCAGCTCGGTGGCTAGAACTTTGCGAAAATTCTGTGCCAACGCCAGTGAGAAGTTGCCGTTGCCACAATAGAGTTCCAGCAGGTCACCGCTGCTCATCCGTGTGGCGTCCACAGCCCACTCCAGCATCTTTTCTGCAACCTTGCCGTTGGGTTGGGTAAAGCTGTTTTCGACCTGGCGGTAGTGGTAGGGGCGCCCATGTACGTGAAGCACCTCGTCTACATAGTCTTGTTCGAGGCAAATTTTCTGCTTACGGGCTCGCCCGATGAAGTGAACCTTGGGATCCCCCCACTGCTGACGCAGTTCGATGATGGCATCTTGCCACTGTTGATCCAGCTGACGATGATAAAGCAGGCTGATCACCAGCTCTCCGCTTAAGGTGGAGAGAAAATCCACCTGGAACAGCTTTCGGCGCAGTATGGGGTTGGGACGCAAGGCATCGCGCAACTTGTTCATATAGTGATTGATCAAGTTGCTGGCTGGGAGGTATTGATTAATGGCCACCCGTTCCTGACGAGCCTGATCAAACATGATGTAGTCCAGATCATCACCATCATGCCAGACGCGGAACTCTGCCCTGAGTCGGTAGTGCTGTGGTTCCGAAGGAAACACCTCCAGTTCCGGTGTCTCGTAGTCGGCAAACAGTACCTGCATGCGCTCGCGTTTTTCGGCCAGTTGGGCTTCGTAGTGACGGGGATCGAGTGCTGCCAGATCCATGGGTGTTCTCCGAGCGAATAAGGATAAAGGGGGCAAATTCTAATCGCCCACGTCGTTAAGTCCAGCAGTCTTGGAACCTGAACACCGGCTGTGTGAGAATGTCGCGGTTAATTTTTACCGTTGCTTGTTAGATAGCAGACAGGATCTATGGGCTCCATCTTATTATTCGATTCCGGCTTGGGCGGTTTGTCCGTTTATCGGCATATCCGCGAGGTGCTACCGAAAACGACCATCCACTACGTGGAGGACAACGCACGTTTTCCATACGGGGAGCTTGGGGATCAGGAGTTGATTGATGGTTGCTGCGACATCATAGCGAGCTTGACGGAACGACTCGCAGTAGACCTGGTGGTCGTGGCCTGTAACAGCGCAAGTACTTTAGTGCTTGAACCGTTACGCCAGCGCCTTAGTCAGCCTGTCGTTGGTGTTGTTCCAGCCATTAAACCGGCAGCACAGAGCAGCAAACTGGGAGTGATCGGTCTATTGGCCACACCGGGTACAGTGCAGCGCCGTTACACCGATGAATTGATCCAGACCTACGCTCCAGAACACACTGTTATACGTGTAGGGAGCAGTGAGCTGGTGCATATGGCCGAAGGGAAGTTAGCGGGAGTCCCGGTGGACCTAGATCGTCTTTACGATATTCTGGCGCCTATCCGTATGGCCGAGACCGTGCCGGACCACTTGATCCTCGGATGCACCCATTTCCCGCTTATTGCAGAGGAGATCGGCACAGTATTGGGAAGTGACGTGGTGCTTGTGGATTCCGGTGCCGCTATTGCTCGTCGTGTGGTTCACCAATTGTCGGAGTGTCGCATCGAGTGCTCTAAGCCGACAGACGCGGGGACCTTCTTCTACACTGGCACCGTGCCTGAGGCTCTGTTGCAACAGCACCTGAAAAACATAGGATTTGGGCATATTAAGAGTTCTGGCGGGGAAATAGGCTCCATTTGAACTGTTTTTCATCGCGATGGTGGCGATTTGTTCAGTCGAAACTTTTTCTAGAAATTCCCCCTTGTCTTGGGAAAGTATCGCCCTATAATGCGCTCCCTGTCGACGGGGCACAGCGGGCCACTCAGTGAGAGGCTAAGCGGCGTCACCACAGGGGTTTCGGCCCGGCTGGTTAAAACCTAGACGGTCGAACGGAAAGTTGAAAAACGGCCTTGACGACTACGGAGAACAGCGTAATATACGCCTCCTGCTTCGACAACGAAGCCAAGCCCAAACGGGCTGCTCTTTAACAATTTGTCAGACAATCTGTGTGGGCACTCACGCAGGATTGAGAAATCATCATTTTCTCGATGCTACTGAGTGACTGCACAACATGCAGA
>NZ_BAABLF010000015.1:0-511 GCF_039544205.1 Ferrimonas gelatinilytica
AAGTGGTGAGTGCTCAGTTGGTAGAGCGCAACCTTGAAAAAGGTTGAGGTCACACCCTCGACGAAGATCGGGAACCTCGTGTGCCGCTCCAAATTAAAGTCTTCGTAAGAAGCGGTTCCGGTGTTGAATCGGGATGACAATGCGGCACTGACTCAGTGCGGTTGGAGAGCGCAGCGCAACCTGCCTTGATAACCACTCAGAGTGGGGCGGCGACAAAATGCGGCACTAGCTCAGTTGGTAGAGCGCAACCTTGCCAAGGTTGAGGTCACGAGTTCGAACCTCGTGTGCCGCTCCAAATTCAAGTCTTCGTAAGAAGCGGTTCCGGTGTTGAATCGGGATGACAATGCGGCACTGACTCAGTGCGGTTGGAGAGAGCAGCGCAACCTGCCTTGATAACCCTCAGAGCGGGGCGGCGATAAAAAATGCGGCACTAGCTCAGTTGGTAGAGCGCAACCTTGCCAAGGTTGAGGTCACGAGTTCGAACCTCGTGTGCCGCTCCAAATAGTTGACT
>NZ_BAABLF010000017.1:0-535 GCF_039544205.1 Ferrimonas gelatinilytica
CCGTTCTCTTCCCGAACTCCGTAAGGCTTAACAAGGCCTTTGCCAAGTTCGACTTGCTCGTAATCTCGGACGGTAATAAGGCAGCCGCCGCCTGGATTTAACTGGCCGTACATGCCCCTCAAAGCCTGAAGAATGTCTTCGTCAGTTAATAGGTGTGGCATCGAATTGTCTGCTGACAGAACAACATCAAATCCACCCTGATGATGAGACTGAATCTCCCTCATGTCGCAAACGGAAAACGGAATATGAAGCCCTTTAGCCTTGGCTTCACTGCGAGCACGAGCTATAGATTCCTTCGACAAGTCCGATGCTACGACATCAAAACCTTGCGAAGCCAAACCCAAAGCCTGCGTTCCAATGCCACACGACACGTCCAAGAGCTTTTGGACATCGCTGCCCCAACGCTCTCGAATCAGCGACGCGAGTTCCGCTCCCTGCTTGTCGATGCTGGCATGCCAATCCGGATAAATGAGGTGGTAAAACGGTGATAACCCGTCGTAGAAGTCTTGCACTTAACTTTCCAAATCTGCCTAAC
>NZ_BAABLF010000018.1:0-585 GCF_039544205.1 Ferrimonas gelatinilytica
AGTGAACATGGCGCAGTCTGCCAAAACTTCCCCGCACATTCGAGAGCAACTTGTTCGCCGTTATCTCAATGGCGAACCGGTCAGCCGACTGGCCCGCCAGTTCGGTTTGTCTGAAAGTTGGATATATCGACTGCTGCGGGCGTTCAAAAGCCGAGGTGATGAGGCCTTTGCGATAGGGTCATCACGACCGCGACAAAGTCCCAACGCTCTGGCTCTTGGCACCTGCTTCTCAATCCAGGTTCTGGCGGCGGGAGGTTGGCCGCAATGGCGTATCGCCGAAGTGCTTAACGTCTCTGAAGCTACCGTATCTCGGGTACTTGTCAGGATGCTCGGCAAACGCTGGAAGTCTCGACGAGAGCCGGTACTGAGATATGAACATGATGAGCCGGGTTCCTTGGTACACCTGGATATCAAGCGAGTGGCGCAGTTCGATGAACCGGGCTGGCGGGTCACAGGCGACCGCAGCATCAAGACCAAAGGTGCCGGCCATCAGTATGTGCATGTGTGCGTCGATGACCACTCACGGGTTGCTCATGCTGAACAGTTGGAAGACCAGAGAGGCCTGACTGCGGCAGGCTTCATGAA
>NZ_BAABLF010000019.1:0-623 GCF_039544205.1 Ferrimonas gelatinilytica
ATCCAGGGTTCCGCTCTGAAAGCACTGGAAGGCGACGCCGAGTGGGAGAAGAAGATCCTGGAACTGGCTGAAGCTCTGGACACCTACATCCCTGAGCCGGAGCGTGCTGTAGACGGTGCCTTCCTGCTGCCGATCGAAGACGTATTCTCCATCCAGGGCCGTGGTACCGTAGTAACCGGTCGTGTAGAGCGTGGTATTGTCCGCGTTGGTGACGAAGTGGAAATCGTTGGTGTCAAAGAGACCACCAAGACCACTTGTACCGGTGTCGAGATGTTCCGCAAGCTGCTGGACGAAGGTCGTGCTGGTGAGAACTGTGGTGTTCTGCTGCGTGGTACCAAGCGTGAAGAAGTAGAGCGTGGTCAGGTCCTGGCCAAGCCGGGCTCCATCACTCCGCACACCAAGTTCACCTCTGAGGTATACGTACTGTCCAAAGAAGAAGGTGGTCGTCACACCCCGTTCTTCAAAGGCTACCGTCCTCAGTTCTACTTCCGTACTACCGACATCACTGGCACCATCGAGCTGCCGGAAGGTGTAGAGATGGTAATGCCGGGTGACAACATCCAGATGGAAGTTACCCTGATCGCGCCGATCGCGATGGAAGAAGGCCTGCGTTTCGCTATCCG
>NZ_BAABLF010000020.1:0-4049 GCF_039544205.1 Ferrimonas gelatinilytica
CGGCTGGGTTTTTTCGTTTGGGCGTATGAGTGCTCGAATGGTTCGGTGTTTTGTGAGGCCGCGCTTCGTGAGCGTGTGTTGCGAACATTACTTCCCTGTGGAAGCCCTCAGGCTACATTCCCTGTCAGGAGCGTCGGACCTAGGAAGTTGGGAGGATCGAATTGAGAGGTCCCGCATGGCTTCATCAGACATTGTTGCTATCTTGCTGCCCGTCTCGCATATTCCCAGGCCATACCTTACCATGCGACTTCGTTGCTAACCTTGGAGAAGCTACTTTTCATGCCCACTCATAGCAGCCCCCAATTCGATCTGCAGCCCTGGCATACCTTTGCCGTGCCGAGTCATAGTGATGAAGGGATCGTCGTGACGGATTTGATGCAGTTGCGTTCAAGTATGCGTGCTGCCAAAGACCGGGAAGTACCGACCTTGGTGCTCGGGGGTGGGAGTAATGTCCTGTTTACCGAAGACTTTATTGGCCATGTGGTTTTTAACAGGCTGATGGGGCGATCTTTACACCGTGGTGAGCATGAATGTCTGCTCCACCTTGGTGCTGGTGAGAACTGGGATGAAGTGGTGCAATGGAGTCTGGCACAGGGTGTTGGCGGGCTGGAAAACCTTGCTTTGATCCCCGGTTGTGTCGGCGCTGCACCGATCCAGAACATTGGTGCCTATGGCTGTGAGTTTGCAGACGTTTGTCTCTATGTGGATTACCTCGATCTGGAAACTATGGAAGTCGTGCGTCTTGATGCCAAGCAGTGTGAATTTGACTATCGGACGTCGATATTCAAGCGTGAATTGGCAGGACGCAGCGTCATAATCGCAGTCGGCTTGGCGTTAGCCACTCGGTGGCAGCCACTGCTGGGGTATGGGCCTTTAAAGTCCTTGGCGCAACGCAGCGACCTCTCGCCTCTAGATGTCTATAAGGCGGTTGTTCAGATCCGACAATCAAAATTGCCGGACCCGAAGCAGCTCGGTAACGCAGGCAGCTTTTTTAAAAATCCTGTTATTTCTCAGGAGCAATTTGCTCAGATCCAGGAGATGCATCCAGATCTTCCTGGTTACCCAGACCGGCCAGGCTGGATCAAAGTCCCAGCGGGGTGGTTGATAGATCAGGCAGGCCTGAAGGGTTGTCGTCGGGGTAAGGCGGCGGTTCACGATGACCAGGCGCTGGTGCTGGTAAATACCGGCGGCGCCACCGCTGAGGAGATCCTGTCTCTGGCCCGTCATGTTGTCGCAGAGGTCGAGAATCACTACGGGATCACGCTTGATCCAGAAGTGCGGATCTACGACAAATATGGGGAGCTTTGCTGGTAGATGGTACTGTCAGATGCACGTAAAGCGTTGATCGAGATACTGGCCGACGGGCAGTTTTACTCGGGCTCAGTGTTGGCGGAGCGTTTGGGAGTCAGCCGCGCCGCAATTCATAACCACATGGCAGCTTTGGCTGAGCTAGGGCTGGAGGTCCACCGAGTAAAGGGGAGGGGGTATCGTCTTTCTCGTCCATTGAGCTTGCTCGAATATGAGGGGCTGAGCGCCAACCGTGATTTGCCGGTACACCTTTTCTGGCAGCTGGGTTCTACTAACGATTTCCTTCTGAAACGCCGCCATCTGTGTGTCAATGGCGAGTCCTGCCTGGCAGAGATGCAAACACAGGGGCGTGGTCGGCGTGGACGTGAGTGGGTCTCTCCTTTGGGTTGCCATCTTTACCTCTCCTATTTTTGGCGTTTCGAGCGAGGAATGTTGGCAGTGGCGGGATTGAGCCTGGCGGTCGGGGTGCTGCTCGCTGAGTCACTGGAAACCTTGGGTGTTAAAGACGTTCGCCTAAAGTGGCCCAATGACCTCTATCGTTCAGGTCGGAAGCTTGGCGGGATCCTAATCGAGATGCATGGTCAGATGGGAGAGCCTTGTGAGCTGGTGATCGGTGCTGGGATCAATATCAGCATGCCAGAGGGGGCAGCTGTACGTATTGATCAGCCATGGATAGACCTCGCTGATGACTTACCTGATCTGGATCGAACGGCTTTGGCTTGCCGTGTACTGGCCCATCTGGACCAAGGTCTGGGTGAGTTTGAACAGTCAGGTTTAAAGACCTTTGTAGAGCGTTGGCGCCAGAGAGACCAGTATGCGGATAAACCGGTTCAGCTGTTGATGGGAGAGCGGAAGGTGGTCGGAGTTGCCCGCGGTATCGATGAAGGGGGCAACGTGCTGATCGCTCTTCCGGACGGCCAGTTGAAAGCTTTTGGCGGCGGCGAAATCAGCCTGCGAGCTGATTCCTGACGATTTATCCCCGCAACTGAATTTGCTCGATGCGATGTGCATCCCCTTTACTCAGGATCAGATCGGCGCGTTCTCGGGTCGGCGCAACATTGTCCCTGAGGTTCGGACCGTTGATCTCGTCCCAGATTTTGCAAGCGGTCTTCTCTGCTTCGCTGGCAGTGAGTTGTGCATAATGGTGAAAGTAGGAGTTTGGATCCCGGAATGAACCATCTCGGAATCTGAGAAAACGCTCTACATACCACTGCTTTAGCAACGCCTCGTCGGCATCGACATAGATAGAGAAGTCGACAAAGTCGGATACAAACGGGCGTTGCCGCCAGTGCGGGTAATCGATGCTGGACTGCAGCACGTTTAACCCTTCCAGGATGAGGATGTCTGGGCAATGAATTTTCTGCGTCGCCCCGTTGATGCGGTCATAGCTGAGATGTGAGTAAATGGGGGCTTCTGCCATTTCTCCAGATTTTACTCGGCGCACAAAATCCAGCAGCAAGCGCATATCGTAACTTTCCGGGAAGCCCTTTCGTCCCAATAGGTTCCGCTGTTTGAGATCCTTCAGGGGATAAAGAAAGCCGTCTGTGGTGACCAGCTCAACCTGGGGGTGCTCTGGCCAGCGCTGCAACAGCGCCTGCAAGATTCGAGCGGTGGTACTCTTACCCACAGCGACGGAGCCCGCGACGCTGATGATGTAGGGTCCTAACGAGGGCTTGCGCCCCAGGAAACGCTCGAGCACATCTCCTCGATGCTGTTTGGCATGGACATACAGGTTAAGTAAGCGCGACAAAGGCAGATAGATAGTCTTCACTTCTTCCAGCGAAATACTTTCGTTGATGCCCCTCAAGCGATCCAGTTCCATCTCACTTAATGGCAAAGGTACCGCGGCGCGCAGCCCCGCCCACTCGGACCGACTGAAGCGTTGGTAAGCGTGATCCTTATCACCGGACTCTAAAGGCATCGTATCTCCTTGAGGTTTCGTGCCGGACTATACAATCGGCTGGGGAAAAGGTACAGGAATGCGCAGCTAAGGTGCGAGCTTTTCCCACTTGGTGGCTAAGTTGGCCGCTCGAGTAGTGGAAGCGATTAAATCATCGTCAACCAATGTCCGGTTTAATGATTTTTCGCTTTTTCCTATTGCGCTGATGCAGTGCTTTTTCTATCATGCGCTCCGCATCGACAAGATGCCGTGCCGCTATAGCTCAGTTGGTAGAGCAACTGACTTGTAATCAGTAGGTCCCGAGTTCGACTCTTGGTGGCGGCACCAAATTCTGGAGGGGTTCCCGAGTGGCCAAAGGGAGCAGACTGTAAATCTGCCGGCTCCGCCTTCGTAGGTTCGAATCCTACCCCCTCCACCATATCTTCCCTGGCGTGCGCTAAGGGAAATGCGGGCATCGTATAATGGCTATTACCCTAGCCTTCCAAGCTAGAGATGCGGGTTCGATTCCCGCTGCCCGCTCCACTCCTTTAAGTGCTGATATAGCTCAGTTGGTAGAGCGCACCCTTGGTAAGGGTGAGGTCCCCAGTTCGACTCTGGGTATTAGCACCATCCTCCCTCGCGTCACGTCATTTTTATGCTGTTATACTCAATTCCGAGTACCTAGAAGCCAAAGTGGATTACCCCACTTAACTTTTGACTGAGGCGTATCATGTCCAAAGAAAAGTTTGAACGCACAAAACCGCACGTTAACGTTGGTACCATCGGCCACGTTGACCACGGTAAAACCACTCTGACCGCTGCGATCACCAACGTGCTGGCTAAGCACATGGGTGGTGAAGCC
>NZ_BAABLF010000021.1:0-9976 GCF_039544205.1 Ferrimonas gelatinilytica
TGGCAGACTGCGCCATGTTCACTCCTTTGTGGGTCGGCTGTTAGTTTTGGTCGACCAACAGTATTCCGACTCGCACGGGAGTGAACAACCTCCTGAAAGATTACAACTAGTTACTAGGAGCGCCAGCTCTTGAACTTCGGCTCTTAGGAACTCGAACCCAGGACCTAAGATCTTGCTCTGGTTCGGCAATCCCGGCGCAAGTAGCAGGTACAAAAAAGGCCGGGGTTTCCCCCGGCCTTTCGCATTGGCAGACCGCGCCGTCTGGCGGCGCTGGTCGATGCGGGCAATGCAGTTAGCTGGCTTTGGCTTCCAGTACTCGCTCGTTACCGATGCTGATCTTGCGTGGCTTCATCGCCTCCGGAACGGTGCGGACCAGTTCGATATTCAGCAGGCCATTCTCCAGCTTGGCGCCTCGCACTTCGACGTGTTCGGCCAGGCGGAAGTTGCGCTTGAAGTTGCGTTCGGCAATACCCTGGTGGAGGAACTTTCGGGCCTCTTCCGATTTGGATTTGTTGCCAACGACGGTCAGTGTGTCGCCTTCCACTTCAATATCCAGCTCTTCCTCGGCAAACCCGGCCACCGCCATGGTGATGCGGTATTGGTCTTCCTGCACCAGTTCGATGTTGTATGGCGGGAAGCCGTTCTGTTCGTGGCGCATCGCTTCGTCCATCACTTTGGCGAAACGATCGAAGCCGATGGCAGATTTGTACAGGGGAGACAGGTCAAAAGTACGCATAATTTCAGTCCTCTATTGAGCAACATAAGTTCAGATATAACGGAGCCTTTATCGGCCTCCGTGACGGACCTCATCGAGCGTCCGTACTCCCTATCTGGGGATGGGCAAAAATTTTTAAAGGGGCAAATGAAAAATTTTTTGTGTTTTAGCCTTCTAGAGGGGCCCCTTTTTGTAAAAGAGAACCCACACCACAGTTGAGGCTTGGATTTTCACTGGCAGACTTTTCATTGCCAGGATCTTCTCCGCTCAGAGATCCCGGCGCAAGGAATCCAATACGCTCAGGCCCCGTCGCCCGGGGCGCGTGGGTTGGATTCCGGCGCTGGAGGCTGGTAGTTTTGCCCCCTGAATGACGGCATCTGGGCCAGTCAGTTCCATCGAAAACGAAAACAAGAAGCACAAGGAGTGCGCATGACAGAGACTCGCTCTGAAGTCGACGACGCGTCGACCGCCAAGGCGCCGGGAAGGTTTATCCGTCGGATTGAGGCGATCAGCCGGGCGATCCCGGATCCGGTGATCATCTTTATCTTCCTGCTGGGGGCGGCGCTGCTGCTGACGGCGCTGATCGGGGGGCACTCCTTCGAGTCCCTTGGACGGGATGGGGGCGTGGTGCAGTACACCATTGCCGACATGACCAGCAGCGACAATATCCGTTGGTTGTTCGATAACGCCATCCTGGCCAACTGGCTGGGCTACGGCAACGGCGTGCTGGGGGTGATCCTGGTGGTGATGCTGGGGGTGGGGATCGCCGAGCATTCTGGTCTGTTGACCGCTGTGATCAAGGCGCTGGGGGCGAGGCTCAGTGAGAAGATGATGGCACCGGCGGTGATCTTTATTGGCATCATGAGTTC
This sequence comes from Ferrimonas gelatinilytica, assembly GCF_039544205.1. NCBI lineage: Bacteria > Pseudomonadati > Pseudomonadota > Gammaproteobacteria > Alteromonadales > Ferrimonadaceae > Ferrimonas > Ferrimonas gelatinilytica. Next base: position 1,585 of record NZ_BAABLF010000021.1, read on the forward strand.
CCTGGCCACCGACGCCGGTTACCTGGTGTTGATCCCGCTGGCGGGCCTACTCTACGCCGGATTGGGTAAGAACCCACTGATCGGCATGGCAGCGGCCTTTGCTGGCGTCTCCGCCGGGTTTTCAGCCAACCTGCTGCCCGCCACGCCGGTGGATGTGATCATCGGTGTCAATGCCCAGGCCTTTGCCGAGGCGCAGGGCGTTCCCTTCGAGTCCGGCAGTGGGGCACCGCTGACACCCGCCACCATGCATTACTTCTTCATCCTGGCATCGACCCTGATGCTGGTGGTGGTGGGGGGCTGGGTCACCCGGCGTTTTGTTCAGCCGCGACTGGAGCGGATGCCCTTTGAACTGCCGGAGGAGATCGACCTGTCCGATTTTCGCCTCAGTGACAACGAACGCAGGGGCCTCAGGGCGGCCGGATTGGGCCTGCTGGCGGCCCTGGCAGTGGTGCTGGCACTGGGGCTGGGGCCGCTGGCACCCTATGAGAACGAGGCGGGGCGGACCGTGGTGCCCTACCTGGATAATGTGATCCTGTTGATCGCTCTGGTCTTCGCCATGGTGGGGATCGCCTTTGGCTACCGCACCGGTCGCTTTACTGCCATGGCAGACGTCGTGCAGGCGATGGTGAAGCAGATGAACAGCTTGGGCTACATCATGGTGCTGACCTTCTTCTGCTACAACTTCCTGGCGCTGTTGAAATATTCCGAGCTGGGAACCTACATCACCTACCTGGGGGCGACGCTGCTAGCCAACCTCGGACTGGAGTCCTTCCCCATCGGCCTGATCCTGGGGTTCGTCGTGGTCACCGCGTTGATCAACCTCTTTGTGGGTGGATTGGTGTCCAAGTGGATGCTGCTGGGGCCGATCTTCATCCCCATGCTCTACCAGGTGAACCCCCAGATGACCCCGGATATGGTGGCCGCCGCGTACCGGGTGGCGGACTCCAGCACCAATATCATTACCCCGATGATGGGCTATGCGGGGGTGATCCTGGCGTTCATGCGCAAGTACCAGCCCAAGCTCACTATCGGCGAGATGATGCTGATGATGCTGCCCTACTCACTGGCCTTCCTGCTGGCCTGGTCGGCCTTGTTAATTTTCTTCTTCAGTTTCGGGATCCCGCTGGGATTCTGACCAAGAAAAACGGGGCCATCTTGGCCCCGTTTTTTCAGCTCACCCCGCGAGTCCTGCCTCTTCCGGCTGAGAGTCTGCCAGTGCCGCCTTCAGCATCGGCGGAAGCGGTGTCGGTCGATTCGTTTCGGTATTGATGCAGACCACGGTGGCCCGGCCCTGGGTGACCAGCGCCTGCTGGCTGTGGCTGAAGATCCCGTATTCCATGGTCAGGCGATCATCTGCCAGGGTGCTGATCCGGGTGCCCAGCAGCAGAGTGTCCGGGAAAAAGACCGGCCGACGGAAGCGGCACTGGCTCTCCGACAGCACCGGCGCCAACTGCTGCTCCTCCATCAATTCAAACATATCCAGACGTTGGAAAAAGTCGATGCGGATATTTTCAAAGTAGCGGTAATAGACGGTGTTGTTGACGTGCCCCAACGCATCCATGTCGCCCCACTGAACGTTCTGGGTCATGGTCACCGGGTAGTCATTGAGAAAACGGGTCATTGCCTCGCTCTGGTGGCTCTCGGTGGAGGGGTGTTCCGGTTGGGTGACTTGCTCCTGCATCTTTACTCCCTTTAGATGAAATTAAAACGATCGTTTGATTTTGGGTAAGATGAGGCTAGCAGATCGGCGTACAGATAAACATACCCGACCGGGAGTGTGTGGCGGCGGCTAATGGCGGCTAGGCTGATAGCTTCAAGGGGTAAAACCCACAGTTAAAAACAAGGAGCACACCATGATTGCCATTGGCGATACCCTGCCCGACATCTCCCTGGCCCAGTTAACCCCGGAGGGGATGCAGGATCGCGGCAGCGCGTACTTCGCTGGCCGCACCGTCTTATTGTTCGCGGTGCCCGGTGCCTTCACCCCGACCTGCAGTGAGCAGCACCTGCCCAGCTACCTGAGCAATATCGATAAACTCAAGGCCGCCGGGGTGGACGCCATCGCCTGTGTGGCGGTGAACGATGCTTTCGTGATGAAGGCCTGGAGCGAAACTCAGGGCTGTGAAGGGATAGATATGCTGGCGGACGGGGATGCCCAGTTCCACCAGGCATTGGGCTTGAGCATGGATACCGGCCGCTTCGGTGGGGTCCGGGCCCAGCGTTACGCGATGTTGGTGCGTGATGGCGAGGTGGTGATTCTTCAGGTTGAGAAACCCAACGAGTTTTCTGTCTCCGGAGCCGAAGCGATGCTCGAGGCGATGGCGAGCTAAAGGCGCCCGCTCAGCGATCGGGCGCCTTCATTGGTTCCTAGGCCTTAGAGCCTAGTTCCTAGACCCTAGGAACTAGTAACCAGGAACAAGGAACCAGGAACTGAGCTCTCGAAACCGGGGCGTATCCCTCAGTGCAGCTAGCGCCCCTCGGCAGGCAGCTCTGTCCAGCCGGTGACCGGGCTGGTGCCGCTGATCTGACGCAGGGCATGGCCGCAGCGTTGGCAGCGAAACTCGTGTTCCGAGAAGCCGCCATCGACCGTAGAGGCTTCGTGGTGGGCGAACTCCTTGAGCTGGTCGTGAGGCTCGGCGGCCTGTTCGTCCAACAGCTTTTTGCAGTCTTTGCAGAGAGGCTCGGTCATGGGGATCTCCTGTGATGAAGACAAACCTTTAGGATCAGTATAGATCTCCGGTGGTCGAGGCTCCTCTATCCCCCTTGTTTTTGACCGAGAATCCCCATTTCTAAAACCGTCCCTGTATAAACGACGACAGGGCGCCGATTGGCGCCCTGTTGGAAAAAGTGGCTTACGTTTACCGGCTGCGCCCCTTGCGAGCACGCAGGGCCCGCTCACCGGCGCTCTGGTCCGTGGGGTTGTTGGCTCGGGCCTGCTTGCGGGTGTAGCGCTGCTTGGTGCGCACTTCGTACAGCAGGTTGGTGCGATCCTTGACGGCGTAACCCGGTTGATTGATGCGCCGAATGATGTGCCCGATCAGGGTCTCGATCTGGGCGATGGAGAGCTCCTCGTCGCGCCCCACCAGGGAGATGGCATGGCCCGGCAAGCCAGCACGGCCAGTCCGGCCGATGCGGTGCACGTAATCCTCCGCCAGGAAGGGCACATCGTAGTTGAGGACGTAGGGCAGCCCCTGAATATCGAGGCCGCGGGCGGCGACATCGGTGGCCACCAGGACTCGGATCTTCCCCTCCTTGAACTCCCGCAACGCCCGGCGACGTGCCCCCTGGCCTTTATCACCGTGGCAGGCGGCAGCGGGTACCCCGTACTGGTTCAGTTCGGCAACGACAGCGTCCACCGATTCCTTGTAGTTGGCAAAGACCAGTACCTGCTTCCAGTTCTTGCGGCCAATCAACTCCACCACCAGGTCCAGTTTACGCTCCTCGTCCACCGGGTAGAGAACGTGGGAAACGGTGTCGGCGGTGGCATTTTGCGGCGCCACGGAAACCACCACCGGGTGGGTGAGGCTCTGGGTCGCCAGCTGCTTCATTTTCGGCGGGTAGGTCGCGGAAAACAGCAGGGTCTGGTGCTTCGGCGGAACCAGGGCGATGATCCGTTTGAGCTCCCCGGCGAAGCCCATGTCGAGCATGCGATCCGCTTCATCCAGCACCAGGTGCGCGACCTGGCTGAGGCTGACATTGTTCTCCGCTACGTGTTCCAGCAGCCGCCCTGGAGTGGCGACCAGAATATCCACGCCCCCCTTGAGGCGCTCAGCCTGGCCCGCCATCTTGGTGCCCCCGTAGACCGCCTCCACCGTCAGTGGGGTATAGCGGGCGTAATCTCGGCAGTTGGTGGCGATCTGCGCCGCCAGTTCTCGGGTCGGGGCCAGGATCAGGGCCCGGATCTGCCGGCCCTGACGTTGCTTGGGGCTGTCCAGCAACTGCTGCAGGATGGGCAGGGCGAAGGCGGCGGTTTTGCCGGTGCCTGTCTGGGCATTGGCGAGAATATCCCGACCTTTGCGGGCAGCGGGGATCGCCTTGCGTTGTACCGGCGTCATCTTGTCGTAGCCGCACTCGGTCACGGCGCGAACAATTTCGGGGCCAAAGCCCTGGGAGGCAAAACTCATGGTTATTCCTGTCCAGCCTAGGTTGGGGAAAAAGCGGGGCGCTGATAATACCGGAATTATACCAAAGGCTCTAATCAAAGCCGTCCCGGCGTGTTCGCGAGCACGCACGCCCCGCCGGTCGTAAGGTCACGAGTTATGGATAAACAAACAGTTGGGGGAGGGAGACGGTCACAGTTTGGCGCAGACCCGGATGCAGTTGCGAGAGCCCTATGCCATTCTCTTAAACAGGCAAATTAAAGGCACGTTTCCTGATGATGAGATCTTGGTTAGTGGGCGCGGGTACCCTGGGCGTGGTGCTTACGCTGGGAGGCTGCAGCGAGGCTGTCGATCCGACGGAAAGTGAAAGCTGGCGCGGCCAGTACCCCGAACAGTACGAGCGCTGGGCCCAAACCGAAACCCTGGAGGAGAGGGTGGACATGCTGGCCGAGCGCCCGGCGCTGGTGGTGCTGTGGGGCGGCAGTGCTTACGCCAAGGAGTTTCATTCGCCACGGGGACACCAGTTTGCCGTGGCAGACGTAACCCATACCCTGAGAACAGCACAGGGAGAGGGGGATGCGGCCTGTTGGAGCTGTAAGTCCCCGGATGCGGCGCGCCTGATGGCCGAGCAGGGGGAAAACGGCTTTGCCGCCCACCAGTTTGCCGAGCTGGGCAAGGAGATGGGCAGCGCCATCGGCTGTGCCGATTGCCACGAACCCGGCAGTGACACACTGCGTCTGGCTAGGCCGTTCAGCCAGAAGGCGATGGCCAAGATCAAGCAGCCGTTCGAAACGCAGAGCCTTTCCATGCAGGGGTCACAGACCTGCGGTCAGTGTCACGTGACCTACTACTTCCAGCCGGAAGAGGAGAACCGGGTGAATATCCCCTGGATCTTCGGCAATACCGCGGACGACATCGAGAAGTACTACGACACCCGGGGCTTTTATGACTGGATCCATCCGGTCTCCGGCGCCTTCATGGTGAAGGCCCGTCACCCGGAGTTTGAGCACTGGAGCCGCAGCCAACACGCCAAGCTGGATGTGGGCTGTGTCGATTGCCATATGCCGGCCAACCCGGACGGCGAGCAGGCGGGGGTGCATGATCACAAGGTGCGCAGTGCCTTGGATAACTTCGATCGTGCCTGTGTCCGCTGCCACCAGAGTGAGGAGCGAGTGGCCACAGCCCTGGCTGAGGCGAAGTCCGCCATCGATGCCAAGCGGGAAGTGGTGGAGGCCCTGCTGGTGCAGGCGCACTACGATGCCAAGGCCGCCCAGGATGGCGGGGCCGACTTCGACAGGGTCGCCGGGGCCTTGATGGATATCCGCCACGCCCAATGGCGCTGGGATTTCGCAACCTCCTCCCATGGGATCCATGCCCACAATCCGGAGGAGGGGTTGGCGCTGCTGGATAAGGCGTTGGAGCAGGTGACTTTAGCGCGGGCCAAGCTGGCCATCATTCTCAATAATCTGGAGGTGGAATCGGTGAGCTACCCGGACATCTCCACCAAGGCGAAGGCGCAGCAGGCGCTGCAGTTGGATCTCGATGCACTGACGGAGCAGAAGAAGCGTTACCTGGAAACCCAGGTGATCCCGCACTGGCCAAAGGCCACCTCGCGGGGCTACTAACGCCGGGTTTTGAAGTCGGGCGTATTGAAGCTGAGAGGCACAACGGCACCGGCCAAATTCAAATCGGTAACGAAGCGTTGGGCCTCGCAGGCTCGGCGCCAACCTACGCCCTGCGTGTCTTCTTAAACCCCTTAGGTTGTGCCGAGGGCACTGAGGCACAACGGCAACGCAAAACCCAAGTCGGCCACGAGACCTTGGGCCGAACCGGTCAAAAAGAAGTTGAGCTTTGGCGTGTTATGGCTCGGGCGGATCAGTGCACCCCCAGGGTGAAGACCATGGATTCGGTGGCGCTGTTGTATCCCAGGCCCACTGCCAGGTTGAAGGGGAGCATGTAACGCAGGCCGATCTCACCGCCCCAGTGGTGTTCGTTCTCGGTGTGCCAGATGGGCTCGGCACCGACGTGGCGGGGCGTCACCATGTTGGTGTACCGCAATTCGTCGGTAAGGCGTACCACGCCGCCGTAGAGGTTCAGGTCCGACACCAGGCGTCGGCTGACACCGAAGCGGACCATGTAGCGGCGGGTCTTGGCCCGCCCCGGCTCCGGCCAGGGAGCATGACTCGAGCCCCCCCAGGCGAAGCCGCCGTAGTAACCCCATTCAGGGTAGTGGGGATCATAGTGCGTCGGCGCCAGGGTGATCCCCCAGAGGTCGCCATCGTCCATCGGGATGTAATCGGCGGCCAGCATCGCATAGGGCTGGCGCGTCAGCTTATCGCCGCGTGATTTGTTTGAGTTTTCAAAGGGGGAGGCCTGAAGGGCCAGAGGCAGCATCAGGGGAAGGGAGAGCAGGGCTGCGCGCATTATCGACGGTCCGGGTCCAGAAAACCGCATTGTCGAAACTCAGGGATCGCGGGTCAAAAGCGGGAAGACAAAGTGGGATCGGGATCTCTCTCGTGATCGGAATGGGTCGATTCACCTCCGCTGCCGTCGAAGCCCTCTGGAACCACCGCCTCGCCTGGCGAATTGGCCTCGGTGACGCATACTCTGAAGGAACCGGTTCAGTCAGTAGGAGGCGGTCATGGCGCGGCAGTATGCAAATATCGAAGTGTTCCACCAGACGCCGGCGGTTGATCGAAGTGGTTGGCAGGCGCGTTTCGTGTTCTGGGACGAGTACACCAACGACTGTTTTCACAGCGAGGGGATCCCTCTGGAGGCGCACTCGAGCGAAGAGGCGATCCAGGAAGCGTGCCACCAGCTCGGTGTCCAGCGGCAGTTCGTGCACCTCAAGTAGCCGCGGGAAAAGGGCGCCAACTGCACCCGATGGGGAACCTTGGCGTTATGAACGCCAACGCGCTCAGGCTCAAAATGCCCTGGTTACGTCAGTGGTGATGCTTAGGTTGCGGTCGTGATACCATTTCGTTGCCACATGCCGAGGTGTCGCAGGCTATGGAAAGGCGCATGACACGCAAGTGGCAGGGATATGAATCCAGGAAGACCAGGAAGGTGAAAAGCTTGAGTAAGTTAGGATGTTTACTTGGACTCGCAGTCGCAGTCCTTCTGCCCGTGACGGCCTCTTCGTCGCCAGTTCAGGCCGACTACATTTTCCTGTACGCCGACTCCCTTGGTGAGGGCACTGAGCGTGTTGAGCAGGCCCCGGCGGAAGAGGATCCGCTCCTGGATGCGGCCCTTGATGAACTCTATGGGGACATGGACGAAGAGGCGATCGCGCAGAGCCAAAAGGACGGCCGCGATCCACTCGAACCGATGAACCGAGCGTTCTGGATCTTCAACTACCGCTACTTTGACCGCTACTTCGCCCGTCCCGTGGTGCACTTCTACGTGGACTACGTTCCCAAGCCGGCTCAGAAGGGGGTCGAGAATTTCGTCCGTAACCTTGATGAGCCCTTCAGTGCGGTCAACAACCTGCTGCAGTGGAAGCCTGCCGACGCGGCTAATGCCACAGCGCGATTTCTGATCAACAGCACCGTCGGGGTCGTTGGCATCATGGATATCGCCGCGGACATGGGGCTGGAGCGTAAACAGGACAAGTTCGGCGAGGTCCTGGGGGTCTGGGGCGTGGGTAATGGCCCCTACCTGATGATCCCCGTGCTTGGCCCAAGCAGCGTGCGCGAAGAGGTGGGGGATTGGGTTGATCGGCTCTATTTCCCCTACAGTCTGCTGGGATTCTGGCAGTTGGCGGGACGTTGGGCTCTGGACGGCCTGGTCACCCGGGCGAAGTTGGTCGAGCAGGAGGCGCTGCTGGACAGCTCCCTCGACCCGTACTCCTTTACCAAAGAAGCCTATTTTCAGTACAGTGAGTTTCGGCTTTATGACGGGGCGCCGCCGACGGAAGAGGAGGATGCCTGGCTGGACGAGTACCTGGACGAGAACGAGTAGCCTAGGTTCTGGTAAGAGCGTTCCTAGGGAAAGCGGTTCCTGGTTCCTAACAGCGGTAAGCGCAGGAGGCTAGGTACTAGGGAAGAGCCTAGGTACTAGGAAAGGGCCTAGGCTCTAGGGAAGAGCCTAGGTGCTAAGAGCGAAAAGCGGGGTGTCCCAGTCATACGGTGTAGGCTCCTGCTAGAACCTAGAACCTAGAACCTAGAACCTAGAACCTAGAACCTAGAACCTAGATGTAATCTTTCAGGAGGTTGTTCACTCCCGTGCGAGTCGGAATACTGTTGGTCGACCAAAACTAACAGCCGACCCACAAAGGAGTGAACATGGCGCAG
>NZ_BAABLF010000022.1:0-13158 GCF_039544205.1 Ferrimonas gelatinilytica
ATGGTATAACCACGTCAGACCCCACGGGAGCTTGGATAGAAAACCACCAGTCAGCCGACTTGGTGTGAACAACGTGTTGGAAGTCTACAACTAGTACCCAAATAACTGTTCCGAATTGTGCTTCACCCTACCGTTCGCGAGAGCAACCTGATGCAGTGGAGCACAAAGCTCTTAGGAACTCGGTTCTAGGCCCTAGTTCCTAAGAGCCGAAGCAAAGCCCAGGGAGCCTGAGCTGTCACGAAAGTGGAGCATATTTAGGAACAGCCATTTAGTGCCTAGGCTCTTGCCTTTAGGAACTAGGATCTGGTCCCTGGGCTCTTGCCTTTAGGAGCACAGAACTAGCATTCAATATGCTTAATGCAAGCCCCTGACATCCCGGTGGGAAATTGCGCAGGACAGACGGGGAAAGCCTCTCTATAATCGGCGCAAATTCCCCCGGAGAAGTTTGCGATGTCTCAAGACCTGTTGAAAAAAGCCGCGGGCTGGGCAGCCCTGGATTACGTCGAGAAAGGCAGCATCGTCGGTGTCGGCACCGGCAGCACCGTCAACCACTTTATCGACGCCCTCGGCACCATGGCTGACCAGATTAAAGGGGCGGTCTCCAGCTCCGAAGCCTCCACCGAGCGGCTCAAGGCCCTGGGAATCGAGGTGTTCGACATGAACAGCGTCTGCGAACTGTCAGTTTACGTGGACGGTGCGGATGAGATCGATCACCAGATGGCGATGATCAAGGGCGGTGGCGCGGCCCTGACCCGGGAGAAGATAGTCGCCTCCATCGCCAAGCAGTTTATCTGCATCGCCGATGGCAGCAAGCGGGTCGATGTGCTCGGCCAATTCCCGCTGCCGGTGGAGGTGATCCCCATGGCTCGGGCCGCCATCGCCCGGCAGATCGTCAAGCTCGGCGGTGACCCCATCTTCCGCGAAGGCTGTATCACCGACAACGGTTGCCAGATCCTGGATGTGCACAACCTGAAGATCACCGACCCCAAGGCGCTGGAGCAGAAGCTAAACAACCTCCCCGGCGTCGTGACTAACGGCCTGTTCGCCTTCCGGGGTGCCGATGTCCTGCTGCTGGGTGAAGAGGGCGGCGTCCGTACCCTGACCGCCTGACCCTCCAAAAGCCGGGGCCGCGCGGCCCCGGTTGCTCATCCATCATCCCCGCATCGATAGCGCTACCACGCCCGCACTTGAACTGCTCCTTGGCTGCTCTATGTCACTCCCAGCGCACTGGCATCGCCATGCCCGCCCATCAGCGCCTCCTCACACTCTTGGCTGCCGCACCGCTTAAAGCCCAAGCGTCGTTGAAGTTCATGACCTCAGCAACACTATCCCTTGGCTTCGTCCGCCATTGAGCGAATAATCGGGGCTGGTGGTCAATACGCTGGCGAATTGAACCTTGCACCCCTTCGCTGCGTTTGACCAAGGAGACTGACAGCAAGGAGCTTAAAAATGAAAACCCGCGCCCTGGCCCTCGTTACCCTTCTGGCCTCCGCCGGAAGCTGGGCGGCCTGCCCCGATTGGCTCGACACTGAGAAACGCCGCCTTCACGCAAAAGAGCAGGTAGACCTGTGCGCTCTCACCGATGGCAAACCGGTTTTGATCGTCAATACCGCCAGCCATTGTGGCTTTACGGGCCAGTTCAAGCAGCTCGAAGCCCTTCACCAACAGTACGGCGACCAGGGCCTGGTGGTCCTCGGCTTCCCCTCCGACGACTTTTTCCAAGAGGCCGATGACGAAGCGGAGACTGCGGAGGTGTGTTACAAAAACTACGGCGTGAGCTTCACCATGTTGACCCCAGTGTCTGTCCGTGGCGGAGATGCCGACCCCATCTTCCAGGAGCTGGCGCGCCAAGGCGGTGCCCCAAAATGGAACTTCTACAAGTACCTGGTCTCCCCCGAGGGTAAGCTGGTGGACTACTGGTCTCCCCGCACCGAGCCCGATGACGCGGAGATCACCGGCGCCATCGAGACCCTGCTCAAGTAGGTGGGCCTCCCCCCAACCCTGAGGGGCCCTTGTGGGCCCTTTTTATTTGCGCTAGCTTCGGACTCAACAGAGCCCGATGCCGGGTCAGGATGCACACCAAGGAGCCCCATGAGCCAGCCCTCACTCTCCCTCGCCGAAACGCGCAGCACTCATGACGATCTCAGCGCGTTGTTGAGCCGCCAGAAACAGGCGTTCAGCGCCCATCCCATGCCCACGCTGGCACAGCGACTGGATAAGCTGGCCCGCCTGCACCGGGGGATCATTAGCCACCGCGAGGCCCTGACCAGGGCGCTGAGCCAGGATTTCGGCCATCGCAGTGAGTTTGATTCAGTGATCGCCGATATTCTCCCCTGCATCAACCAGCTGCGTTACACCCGTCGCCGTCTGAAGCGCTGGATGAAGCCGGACTCCCGTCATGCGGGAATGCTGCTGGCCCCGGCCAAGATCCGGGTGGAGTACCAGCCGCTGGGCGTGGTCGGCATCATGGTGCCCTGGAACTTCCCGGTTTTCCTGGCCCTTGCCCCCCTGCTGACCGCCCTGGCGGCGGGCAATCGGGCGATGATCAAACTGTCGGAGTTCACCCCCGCCACCAATGCGGTACTCAAAACCCTGCTCTCGGAGCAGTTTGATCCCGAGGAGGTGGCCGTGGTCGAGGGGGAAGCGGAGCGCTCCGCTGCCTTCAGTCGCCTGCCGTTCGATCACCTCTTTTTCACCGGCTCCACCGCCGTGGGGCGTCACGTGATGCGGGCGGCCGCCGAGAACCTGGTGCCGGTGACCCTGGAGCTGGGTGGCAAGTCCCCCACCCTGATCGGCCCAGATATGTCGATGGAGGAAGCGGTGGAGCGGATCGCCTGGGGCAAGTGCATGAACGCCGGGCAGATCTGCGTGGCTCCGGACTACATCCTGCTTCCGGAGGGGCAGCAGCAGAACTTTATCGACGCCTTCCGGCGCCGCTTTACCCGGCTCTACCCCAAGGGGCTGGCCAGCCCGGACTACACCTCGGTGGTGAACACCGCCCAATACCGCCGGCTACTGGACACCCTTGAAGACGCGGTCGACAAGGGGGCCATCGCCACCCCCCTGTGCAATCCCGCCCGGGACGATGAGCAACATCGCCTCGCCCTGCACCTGCTGACCAACGTGGATGACCAGATGCGGGTGATGCAGGAGGAGATCTTCGGTCCGCTGCTGCCGCTGGTGCCCTATCGCGACATCGACCAGGCCCTGGCCTACGTCCAGGCCCGGCCAAGGCCCCTGGCACTCTACCTGATGAGCCATGACGCCGAGCTGCAGCAAAGGGTGCAGGCAGAGACCCACGCCGGCGGCATGGCGATCAACGAAACTCTGTTGCAGGTGGCTGCCGATGACGCGCCCTTTGGCGGTGTCGGTCCCTCCGGAATGGGGGAGTACCATGGCGAAGAGGGCTTTCGCACCTTCTCCAAGGCCAAGACGATACTACAGCGGGGCCGCTTCAATCCCGCGACCCTGATCCACCCCCCCTACCGGACCTGGCTGCACCGCCTGATGGTCAAGCTGCTGGTGCGCTGATCCCGCGCCCCGCCGTCCGACGGCGGGGCGCCCTTTTTCTTACACATTCTGAGCGCTATCTCGTTGTGCTATAGCTCGATTTACGAGACCGATGATGGACACCTTAGTGAGTGATTTTATTAGGCAACGCGGTATCCTGAAGGACTTTGAGGGTGCCGAGGATGGAGACCATGACCCCGCTATCACTGCATAAAGACAAGATCAAAGTCCTGCTGCTGGAGGGGGTGCACCCCTGCGCCGAGCAGGTATTTCGGGATGCCGGCTACCACAACATCGAAACCCTCACCGGCTCCCTCTCTCCCGAGGCCTTGGGTGACAAGCTGCAGGATGTGCATTTTGTCGGGATCCGCTCCCGCACTCAGCTCTGTGAGTCGGTACTGGCCCGAGCCAACAAGCTGGTGGCGATTGGCTGCTTCTGCATCGGCACCAACCAGGTGGATCTGCACGCCGCCGAGCTGGCCGGGATCCCGGTGTTCAACGCCCCCTTCTCCAATACCCGCTCGGTGGCCGAGCTGGTGCTGGGGGAGATCCTGCTGCTGCTCAGGGGGATCCCTGAGAAGAACGCCCTGGCCCACCGCGGGGTATGGAAGAAGTCCGCCAGTGCCAGTTTCGAAGCACGGGGCAAGGTCCTGGGGATCATCGGCTACGGCCACATCGGTACTCAGCTTGGGGTACTGGCGGAGGGGCTGGGGATGCAGGTGGTGTTCTACGACATCGAGACCAAGCTGCCGCTGGGGAATGCCCGCCAACTGCCCAGCCTCAACGCCCTGCTGACCGCAGCCGACGTGGTCAGCCTGCACGTGCCGGAAACCGAGGAAACCCGGGAGATGATGGGCGCGGCCCAGTTCAGCGCCATGAAGCCCGGCAGCATCCTCATCAACGCCGCCCGGGGCACTGTGGTTGCCATCGACGCCCTCTGCTCCGCCCTGGCGGACAAGCACCTGGCCGGTGCCGCCATCGATGTGTTCCCGGTGGAGCCCAAGTCCAACACCGAGGAGTTTGTCAGCCCACTGCGGGAGTTTGATAACGTGCTGCTGACGCCCCATGTGGGTGGCTCCACCCAGGAGGCCCAGGTCAACATCGGTCTGGAGGTGGCTTCCAAGCTGGTGAAGTACTCCGACAACGGCTCCTCCATCTCTGCGGTCAACTTCCCGGAGGTCTCCCTGCCGCTGCACCACGATTGTACCCGCTTGCTGCATATTCACCGCAACGTGCCCGGGATACTGAACCAGATCAACCAGGCGTTTGCCGCCAAGGGGATCAACATCAGCGCCCAGTACCTGCAGACCACCGCCGAGATCGGTTACGTGGTGATGGATGTGGAGACCCGCCACGGCGAGGAGGCACTGGAGCAGATGAAGCGGATCCCGGGCACCCTGCGGGCACGGATGCTGAACGGGTAAACCACCTCCCAAAACGACAACGCCCGCCCCGAACATTCGGGGCGGGCGTTTTTTGCCGTCTCAGTCAGTGCATCGGCCGCCTCGGGCGAGCGCCGGACTCAGAAACGTTCTCCTCAGAAGCGATAGCCGAAGGAGACCATGTAAACCCAGGGATCCACTTCGGTGGCGATGGTGACCGCCTCGCCGCCCAGCTTGAAGTTCACATCGGTATCGATGTCGAGGTACCACACCGAGGCGTTAAACAGCCAGCGCTCGGAAAAGAGGTAATCCACGCCCACCTGGCCAGCCACCCCCCAGGAGGTGTCGGCGCTGAGATCCGTCAGGGCACCGTCCAGATCATTGGTAAACTTCTCCTCGAAAAACAGGGTAGCGTTAACCCCGACTCCCAGGTAAGGACGCACCTTGCTGCCGGCATCACCGAAGTAATACTGGGCCATCAAGGTCGGGGGCAGGTGCTGCACCTCGGCGATGTTGCCCAGGGAGGGCAGGCTCACCTTGTGGCTGAAAGGCGTCGCCGCCAGCAACTCGATACCCACGTGATCCGTGGCCATGTAGGTCAGGTTCAGCCCCAGCTGGGTATTACTGTCGATGTCAAACTCACCCAGTCCGGCCACATCTTGCGAGCCAGCGTTTGGCGACACATTGGCAGCACCGAAGCGCAGCATAAGGTCGCCGGCCTGGTGGGCGGCCACAGGCAGGGCCGTCAGGGTAGCCAGTACGGCAGCGGACAGTAGACGCAGTTTCATTCACGCTCTCCTTAACGAGTTCGAAAAAATCGGCCACCGGCGTTGACGCGCTTACCGACGCTCCCCCTCGCCATAGTCCAGCAACGGGGATCTCCATGGTCGGGCCATCGCATCCCGGTGATGGCGCAACCCTACCCCCTATCCCATTGAATTTCCTTGAGCTAGAACAAGTTTGCTACAACCTTGTTCCATTCCAACCTCATGGCTGCGCATTTTACCTAACAGACCAGGGGCAGTATCCTTGGATGAGACTTTCGTAAGGACACACCACCATGGAACACGCCGATCTCCACGGCCTCACCCTCTCCCGCTTCGTCGCCGGCTACTGGCGCCTGCTGGATTGGCAGATGACACCGCAGCAACGACTCAGCTTCATTGAATCTCACCTGGAGCTGGGGATCAGCAGTTGCGACCATGCGGATATCTATGGGGACTACCGCTGTGAAGCCGCCTTCGGTGAAGCGCTGGCACTCAAACCCGCCCTGAGGCAGAAGCTTCAGCTTGTCAGCAAGACCGGGATCTGCCTGCCCGGCCCCAAGGGATTTGATCTACCCCACTACAACACCAGCTATGGCCACATCCAGACCCAGGTGGAAAACAGCCTCAGAAACCTGGGGACAGACCACCTGGATCTTCTGCTGATCCATAGGCCCGACCCCCTGATGGATGCCGATGAGGTCGCTTCGGTATTCGAGCAGTTGCACCGGGAGGGCAAGGTACGCTTCTTCGGCGTCTCCAACTTCACCCCGCACCAGTTCGATCTACTGCAGTCGCGCCTCTCCCAGCCCCTGGTGACCAACCAGATTGAGATCTCCCCCCTGCACCTGTCCCCCCTGCACGATGGCACCCTGGATCACCTTCAGCAGCACAGGATCCGACCCATGGGCTGGTCCTGCCTCGGTGGCGGACGCCTGTTCAACCCCGCAGACCCCACGGCCCGGCGGATCCGCCAGGAGCTGCACGACATCGCCGAGGAGGTGGGGGCTTCCGGCATCGACCAGGTGCTCTATGCCTGGTTGCTGGCGCTGCCAAGCGCCCCGCTGCCGATCCTTGGCAGCGGCAAGATCGACCGCCTGGCCCAGGCGGTGGGGTCCCTGCAGCTGAACCTCACCCGGGAGCAGTGGTTCAGGATCTGGACCGCGGCCGCCGGCCACAATGTGCCTTGAGCGCCCTCCTGGGCAAAGCGACAGTTCTCAACAGCCAGGAGCTAGACGCGAGTTCCTAGATCCTAAGGGCAAGAGCCAGGAGCTAGGCGCGAGTTCCTAGCTCCTAAGGGCAAGAGCCTAGGTACTAGGCGCTAGGTCCTAGATCCTAAGGGCAAGAGCCTAGGTACTAGGCGCTAGGTCCTAAAGGCAAGAGCCTAGGTACTAACTCCTAAAAGCTAGGCACTAGGAACTAGGAACCAGGAACCAGGAACCAGGAACCAGGAACCAGGAACTAGGAACCAGGAACTCACTTTTAGAAACCCCAACGCAGCACCGGGTACGCCCCGCACTTTGGGCAATAAAAAACCTTCCGCGAGGAAGGTTTTTCTGGTTCCGGAGCATCGATCTAAATGGCTGTTCCTAAATACGTTCACTTTCGTGAAAGCTCAGGCTCCCTGGGCTTGGCTCCGGCTCTTAGGAACTAGGGCCTAGCTCCTAGTTCCTAAGAGCTTGTCCACTGCATCAAATTTCCTTGGCGAAAGGGCGGGTGCAGCACAATTCGGAACTGTTATTCAGCGAACCGGCTCCACCAGTACCGTGGTGTTGAACACACCGTTATTGATCACCGGGTAGGACTTCTGCGTCCGCAGTAGGATCTTGTCCTGCACCCGAACCGCGGCCCAGACCACGTAGTTGGCCTTGTTGTCCACCATCTCCTCCGGAACGGTAAAGAAGAAGGGCACCGGCAGCTTGGCCACCTGGTACTCCCGCTGCTCCAGGACCACCCCGGGGCTGTCCGCATCGATCACCGCCACCAGAATACTGGAGTTGGCCGGCAACAGCGTCGCCTCTTTAAAGGTCACCACCCCGCTGATCCGCACGAACTGCTCCTGGGGCTCCTTCACAGTGACACAGCCACTGAGGGCCAAGGTCATCAGCATCATGACCAAATATTTATACATGTTCATTCCCTTTCAAGGATTTGCGCATCTTATAGCAATACAAACCCGGCACCACAAGGCCTCAGCGCTGCTGGCGTATTAACCCTTCCTGCTGGGCCGTGGCAATCAACTCGCCGGCACGATTGAAGAACTGCCCTCGTACCAGGCCGCGGGAGTTCACCGTGGTGGGGCAATCGATCTGGAACAGCAGCCAGTCATCGAACCGGAACGGCCGGTGGTACCACATGGCATGATCGATGGTGGCCAACTTCAGCCCTGGGGTAAACGGCGTCAGGCCGAGGGGCTTGCAGGCGGTGGTAAGGAAGTTAAGGTCCGAGGCGTAAGCCAGCAGGTAGCGATGGATATGGGGGTCATCCGGCAGCGGATGGGTGGTTCGCATCCACACCTGACGAGTGGGCGTGCGCTCCTTACCCAGCAGCCGCATATCTTCCGCTACGCGCACCTCGATGGCGACATTCTCCAGGAACTTATCCACCAGGGACGCCGACAGCTTGTGGCGCAGCTGCTCTGCCAGCTCCTGTTGGCTGGGAAAACTGGTCGGCTCCGGCGCCTCGGGCATGGTGACCTGGTAATCCGGACCCGGTTCCAGGGCGTGGAAAGAAGCGGTCATGAAGAAGATGGGACGCCCATGCTGTTTCGCATTGACCCGGCGGGCACTGAAGTTGCCCCCATCCCGCAGGTTGGCCACTTCGTAGATCACCGGTTTGGAGAGATCCCCCGCGCGCAGGAAATAGGAGTGAAAGGAGTGAACATCTCGCCCCTCGGGCACCGACCCCTGGGCCGCGGACAGCGCCTGCCCCAGAACCTGACCACCAAAGAGGTGACCAAAGCCAAGATCCTGAGTCTCCCCCCGGTACAACCCATCATCCAGTTGCTCCAACTGGAGCAGGTTGACCAACCTTTGCAACACTTCCGCCATTTTGCCTGTTCCTGATTGCCCTTGATGACTCTCAAGCTAACCCTCCACAGAGAGAAATACCAGAGCCATGACAGCAGGTTAGGATCTCTGCCGCAACAGAGACTGGAACAGCCGCTCCAATCGCTCACCCAGAATGGCAAACCCACGCCGCTTCGGCATCTGCTTCAGGCGCTGCCAGGCTTCTGCGTAGCATTCGGGGCGCATCCGATCACCACCGAGATAAAGCCCCTCGCTCTCCTGCACCGAGGCCAGGGCCACATGTCCGCCGCCGGCGGTGACCGTTTCCCCGTTGGGGGCGGACTCCGACAGCAACCACAGCAGCGGTGGCACCATCAGATCCGGCGTCATCTCTTCGGCCATCCGGGACAGCCCCAGGGATCTCGTCAGGCGAGTATCCGCAGACGGGCAGAGGGCGTTGATCCGGATCCCATCCGCCTCACTGCCGCATTTCAGGCTCTGCATCAGGGCGATGTTAGCCCCGTTCGCGGCACCGAAGCCCGGCAACTTCGGGTCGCCATAGAGGGCAGAGAGAGAGGCGGTGATCACCACCCGGCCGTAGCCCTGGCGCTTCATCTGCGGCCATACCGCCCGGACGCTCTCCAGGGTACTGAAATGGTTCATCTCCATCTGCAAACGGGGTTGATCATCGCCGATCGCCTGCTGCTGTGAGCTCAACAGGGTACCGGCATTGCACACCAGGCCATCGATACGACCGAAACGCGTCAGGGTATCCGCCACCACCTCATCCAGCGCATTGCCACTGCGGACATCGCAACAGTGGCCTATCGCCTCGGCACGCCCCATGTCGTGGATGGACGCCACCAGATCCTCGATGTAGCTGGGGTCCGGATTCTCACCCTCGGGATCGCACCCCAGATCCACCGCCACCACGGTGGCGCCCCGGGCCGCCAATGCCAGGCTGTAGGTGCGCCCCAGTCCCCGCCCTGCACCTGTGACTATCACCACTCTGTCGGTAAAGTTGATCATCCCAGTCCCCTTCCTGTTAAGCACTTGTACAGGATTAACCAAGGCCAGAACCATTTCTGTGACTTGGAAACAAAAAATAAACATTCAACGGCGAGTGCAGCGTGACTGGGATCCCCCCAATCTGGCCACAAAAACCGGTACAATGACGCTCGACTTCAACCCAAACAGGCCGCCCCCGACCACCATGACGACCTTTTCATACTGGGTAATGGCGATCCGCCCCCGCACCCTGCCCGCCGCCATCGCCCCACTGTTACTGGGCAATGTGCTGGCGTACAGCCACGACAGCTTCAGCTGGGCCATCGCGCTGAGCGCCATGCTCTGCGGCCTCCTGCTGCAGATCGGCGTCAACCTGGCCAATGACTATTTCGACTTCAAAAGTGGCATCGACACCGACGCACGCCTGGGCCCCACCCGTGTCACCCAGTCAGGGCTGCTGACTCCCCAGGCGGTGCGCAACGCCATGGCCCTGTCGCTGCTGGCCGCCGTCCTGGTGGGCTTCTACCTGATCGCAGTAGGGGGCTGGCCGGTAGTCTGGATGGCGCTGGCCGCCGTTGCCGGTGCCCTGGGGTACTCCGGGGGCCCCTACCCCCTGGCCTCCCACGGCCTCGGAGAGGTCGCGGCCTTCCTCTTCTTCGGCCTGTTGGCGGTGGTCGGGGTCTACTTCATCCAGACCGGTGATGCGCCCCTGCTGGTCTGGCTGCTGGCGGCCACCGTAGGCCTGCTCAACGCCGCCATCATGCTGGTGAACAATACCCGGGATATCCGCACCGATGCACAAGCGGGCAAGCGTACCGTGGCGGTCCGTATCGGTCTCGGCGGTGCCCGCCACCTCTACCGCGTCCTGATCACCCTGCCCTTTTTCATCCTGTCGCTGATCTGGCTGCTGGGCCTGCTGCCCGGTGAAGCGATGCTGCTGAGCGTCATCGCCGCCCCCATGGCCCTGCGTCTTATCCAGGATTTTTACCGGGTCGATGGCCCCGCCCTGAATCCTCTGCTGGGCCGCACCGCCGGACTGACCATGATGTTTGGCATCCTGCTGAGCCTGGGTACCCTCTGGGCCCATCTGGCCGCCTGAGATGCCAACCCTGCAACGGGCGGCGACAGAGACAACAAAACGGCCCGCAGATGCGGGCCGTTTTACTTTTCCAGACTCTATGCGCCGGGTTTCAGGCCTCAACGCCATGGGGGGTGACGAGATCCGTCATACAACCGCACTCAGACGCCGGCCCCACCGCCGATCGAGGCGTGGCCATAACCCAGCCGGGTCAGGGCATGGCGCACCAGATCCAGGGTGGTGGGATCTTCGATGGTCGCAGGTACCACGTAATCCTGGTTATCGGCGATCTTGCGCATGGTGCCCCGCAGGATCTTGCCAGAGCGGGTCTTGGGCAACTTATCCACCACCGACACCAGCTTGAACGCCGCCACCGGGCCGATCTGCTGTCGCACCAGGGTGATCAGCTCCTGGTAGAGTTGCTCTTCCGCCAACTCCATGCCGGACTTGAGCACCACCAACCCCAGGGGAACCTGACCCTTGAGCTCATCGGCTACGCCGATCACCGCCACCTCCGCCACCGCCGGGTGCTGCGACAGCACCTCCTCGAAACGCCCGGTGGAGAGGCGGTGGCCCGCCACGTTAATGATGTCGTCGATACGGCTCATGATGTAGAGGTACCCCTCCTCATCCTGGTAACCCGCGTCCCCGGTGAGGTAATAACTGGGGTACTGGGACAGGTAGGCCTCGCGGTATCGGGCCTCGTTCTGCCACAGGGTCGGCAGGGTGCCCGGCGGCAGCGGCAGGCGGATCGCAATAGCGCCACTCTCCCCGGCCGCCAGCGGGTGACCCGCCTCATCCAGCACATCGACCTGGTAGCCCGGCACCGCCAGCGCGGGCGAGCCGGGCTTCACCGGCACCGGATCCACCCCCATCAGGTTGGCACAGATCGCCCAACCGGTCTCCGTCTGCCACCAGTGATCGATCACCGGTACGCCAAGCTGGCGGGCAGACCAGTTGAGGGTATCGGGATCGCACCGCTCCCCCGCCAGGTACAGTGCCCTGAGGCTGTCGAGTTGGCCGGGCTTGAGGCAGCGGGTGTCCGGATCCTCTCGCTTGATCGCCCGCATCGCCGTGGGGGCGGTGAAGAAGCTCTTCACCCGGTACTGCTCGATCACCCGCCAGAACGCCCCGGGATCCGGCGTTCCCACCGGCTTGCCCTCGTAGAGGACGGTGCTGGCTCCCACCAGCAGCGGGCCGTAAACGATGTAGGAGTGGCCCACCACCCAGCCCACATCGGAGGCCGCCCAGAAGCACTCTCCCGGGCCAATGTCGTAGATCGCCCTCATCGACCAGGCCAGTGCCACCGCATGGCCACCGTTATCCCGCACCACCCCTTTGGGTGTGCCCGTGGTGCCCGAGGTGTAGAGAATATAGAGGGGGTCGGTGGCCTCCACCGGCACACACTCCGCCGGCTCCACCCCCTGCTGGGCCTGGTACCAATCCAGATCCCGTCCCGGTGTCAGCTGCGCTTCGCACTGCATCCGCTGCAGCACCAGGCACCCCTGAACCGGGTGGCTCGACAAGGCCAATGCCTCATCCAGCAGCGGCTTGTAGGGCACCACCCGGTTCGGTTCCAGTCCACAGGAGGCACTGAGCACCAGCTTGGGCTTAGCATCGTCGATGCGGGTCGCCAGCTCGGCGGCGGCGAAGCCACCAAACACCACCGAGTGGATCGCCCCGATGCGGGCGCAGGCCAGCATCGCCATCACCGTCTCCGGCACCATCGGCATGTAGATCACCACCCGGTCGCCCTTCTCGACCCCTTGGGCCACCAGGGCACCGGCCAGCCGGGCCACCTTGGCCTGCAGCTCCAGGTAGGTGATCCCGTAGCGGGTATCGCTGACCGGGCTGTCGTAGTGGATAGCGACCTGCTCCCCCCGGCCCTGGGCCACGTGGCGATCCAGCGCGTTGTAGCAGGTGTTGAGCTGTGCCCCCTCGAACCAGCGGTAGAGGGGCGCGTTATCCTCCTCCAGCACCCGTTGCCAGGGGCGGATCCAATCGATCGCCGCCGCTGCGTCGCCCCAGAATCCGCTGGGGTCCTCCGTCGCCCGTTGCTGTAACGCCCGGGTCTTTGTGCCTGCCTGCGCCATGTGTCCCTCCCGCTTCACTGTTATCTGTTGGCTTCACCTGTCCAAACTTCGGGGAAAGGTTCTAGGTGCTAGGTGCTAGGTGCTAGGTGCTAAAACCTCAGTATCCCGCTCTTGCTCTTAGTACTTAGTACCTAGGGTCCTGCTCTTAGGAACCAGGAACTCGCTATTCAAACCTAGAGCCTGGTCTCTACTGCTCTGAGTACCTAGTACCTAGGTGTAGACTTCCAACACGTTGTTCACACCAAGTCGGCTGACTGGTGGTTTTCTATCCAAGCTCCCGTGGGGTCTGACGTGGTTATACCATGACAGGTAACA